>NZ_JBEZFH010000007.1:0-84933 GCF_040649355.1 Sphaerisporangium sp. NPDC049002
CGACACGCGGGGTGGTCCCATCACTGGCAACCGGGTGGTCCCATGCTCGTGGCAGAAAACCACCCTCGGTGGTCCCATAAGCCTGGCCGGCGACAACGAGCTGGCAGCGCATCTGGACACCGAAACGCGGCTTGAGAACCGAGCACCCTCGGCGCTGCGGTTCTAACAACCAAGATCACGTCGCGCGGATGGGCGAGGGTATAGCAGTCCGGTGCGACGGAGCCCCCCACGGGGAAGCACTGGGTGGGGGGCTCATCAATCTTTCGGCAAACGCCATGCAGGACCATAACCATGCTGCTCGGTGGGCTGGTGCTGAGGGACGAAGCGCCGGACCTCCGATCGCCCCCAACCCCGTACGTAGATCAGCCACCCTGTGGCGATCGTGAGGGCGTGGTGGTGGCTGCCTGACTGGTACAGGCTGTGTGCTGTCGGGGGCCGTCGCCTGAGGACGGCGCGCCCCCGGGACCGGCCCCAAGGCCGCATGCCCGGGGAGCGCTGGCCGCCCGCAGGGCGGCGGCCCCCGGCGAGCGAAGCGAGCCTTTAACCCTGTAGAGAAGATCCTCGCCGAAACGGCTCTGCCCTCGGCTGAGTTGTATGCGTTGTGCTCGGTGTCCGTGGGGATCGGGGCTGTGATGGCACCCGGCGCGAAGGCTCTCAAGTGTCCTGCCAGCACAGCAAGCCCCCTGTAAGCGGCCTGCAATTGGAGCTGTAAGCAGCCTGCAATGGGACGGGTTTTCACTGGTAGCACGAACCCCGGAGCAAGAGCCGGGGAGCACCCCTCAGTCTGGGAGATCCAAAATGCGTCGCTCCGTCCGCACCCTTCTCGGCATCGCCGCCGCCTCAACCGTCCTCGCCGTCGGCGTCCCTGCCTTCGCCTCCTCCGCGTCGGCGTCCACCCAAGGAACCGCGCGCAAAGTGTTGCTTGAGGACGACTTCTGGGGCTACAACTACTCCAAGTACTTCCACGGCTCGCCGGCCAAGGCCAAGGGCCACGTCTACGAAGAGAACGACGGCAGCTTCCACGTCGAGGGCAAGCTGTACGACAAGAACTCCCCGAACTGGCTGTGCGGCTACGTCCAGGTCAAGTTCGAGAACGAGGACGGCGACGAGTCGACGTACTGGGCGAAGAAGTGCGGCTCCAGCGGCTACCGCTACTTCCACTTCTACGAGGACGACGTCGACAACATCCAGGTCCGGGTCTGCTACTACGACAACAACCACGGCACGAAGAAGTACTGCGGCCGCTGGGACTACATCTACGAGGCAGACGAGCAGTAATCCTCAACGCCGAACGCGAGAGACCGATGGAAAACAGGGCAGCCCGCCCGGAAGCCACGAAGGCCTCCGGGCGGGCTGTCTGTTCCATGGGTTCATAGAAGGAACGGGGATCTCACGCCGCTTCCACGAGGCCGAGCCTCGCGTGCATCCGTTCTCGGACCTGCGGCCATTCGGTGCTGAGGATCGAGTAGTAGGCGGTATCTCGGACCGTGTCGTCGGCGCCTCGGCTGTCCGCCCGCCGCACCCCGTCGAGGTGTGCGCCGAGGGCCTCGATGGCGGCCCGGGAACGTACGTTGCGTACGTCCGCCTTCAGGGTGATGCGGTGGACCTGCCAGGTCTCGAAGGCGAGCGAGAGCATGAGGTACTTGCTCTCCCGGTTCACGCTGGTGCCCTGGGCCGATGCGGCCAGCCAGGTGTAACCGATGTCCGCCACGGACGGGACCTCGCCCACCACGCCACGCGCGCCGGGAGGCCAGGGCAGGGGGCCCTGCCAGTACTCCAGGTGCATCAGACGGGTGGCACCGACGATTCTGTCGGTGTGCAGCCACCGGATGGCGAAGGGCACAGTTCGGCCCTCCGCCTGCTCAGCCAGAGCCGCCTCGACGTACGAGGTCATCTCTTCCCGGCCAACGGGAACGCGAGTGAAGGCGTAGGTGGAGCGGTCTTCACTCGCCGCGGCGACCAGGTCGTCGACCACCGCGTGGCTGAGAGGTTCCAGGCGCACGGAGCGCCCGGACAGGGTGACAAAAGCGGGCATGAGCACATGATGGGGGCTCTCTTGTAGACGCTGCACCAAATCGGATGGAACATCTTGGGGGGCGTCCGCGAGAGCAGTGATCCGAAACAAGAAATCGCAGGTCAGGCGGGTGATCCCGGCCGTCGTCGGCAGGGGGTGAACAGTAAAAGTTCGGTAATGCAGATCACGGAGTCGCCGGGGCCAGCGAGCCGGGAATCCAGGCCACGAATCGCCTCCTTTCGCTGAACCCCGCGAGCGCCTCTTCCAGGTGCCCGAGAGAGGCCGCGACCCAGGGCAGATCGAGCGGCCGCTCGGCGTTCAGCGTGGCCAGCCGCTGCTCCTCGCCCTCGCCGTACAGCAGGCTCGTGGCGACCCGCACGCGGTGGTTCCCGGGCGCGTCGCCGAACGCCGAGCCCGGCAGCACGCCCACCCCGTGCCCGTCGAGCAGCGCGGAGGCGAGCTCGGCGGAGGTGGTGAACCGACGAAGGGGCGCGAGGTCGGGGTAGAGGTAGAACCCTCCCTGCGGGTACGTCAGGCGGGCGCCCGCCCTCGCGAAACGGTCGGCCACCGCCCGCGCCACGATGCCGTGGAGCCTCCTGCTCGCGGTGACGCGCTCGACGAGCTCGGGCGGCTCGGTGTACGCGTACGCCGCCGCGTGCTGCACCGGGGTGGCCGGGCTCGACCAGATCTCGGAGGCGACGGCGAGAAGCCTGTCGCGCAGGGGCGCCGACGTGAGCCGTGCCACCCCGATGCGCCACCCGCCGATCGCGAGGCTCTTGCTCAGCCCGCTGGTGACGACGGTCCGCTCGGGTGCGATGTCGGCCGGGCTCAGGAATGCCGCGCTCTCGTCGTGGACGAGGTCCCGGTAGATCTCGTCCGAGATGATCATCAGGTCCAGTTCACGGGCGACCTGGACGAGACGGGTGACGGTCTCCGGGGCCGCCAGCCTGCCCGTCGGGTTGTCGGGCAGGGTCAGCAGGACCGTGTTCACCGTACGGCCCTGAGCGCGCGCGTGCAGGACGGCGCCCGCCACCTGGTCGGGATCCGGCGTCCCCCCCTCGCCGGGGGGCGCGGGAACCAGGATCGGGCGGACGCCGGCGAGCTCGGCCTGGGCCGCGTAGCTCACCCAGCTCGGCATCGGCAGCACGATGTCGCCGCCGATCGCGAGCAGGAGCGCGTACAGCAGGGGCTTACTTCCGGGGCCGCAGACGACCAGTTCGGGATCGGTGGGCAGCCCGCGCCGGGCCCAGTAGCCCGCCGCCGCCTCGCGGAGGCCGTGGGCGCCGGCGACGGGTCCGTAGCAGTTCTCCTGCGAGGCCTCGGCGAGGCGATCGCGCAGTGCCGGGTGGACGGGAAGACCTGCCTCGCCGAAGGCGAGGTTGAGGACCCGCTGCCCGGCGCGGCGTCTTCGGGCAATGTCCTCATTAGCCGCCAGAGTGGCAGAAAGCGTGATGTTCACGGTCATAACCTCCTGGTACGGGGGAACGTCCCCAAGCTTGAGCGGGTACACCCATCAGTACAAGCGAGGCTTTTCGTGGGTGACCATAAGGAGAAGCGATGCTCGACGTCCGGCGCCTGGCGTTGCTCCGCGAGTTCGCGCGCAGAGGGAGCATCGCCGCGACCGCCGCCTCGCTCGGGTACAGCGCGTCGGCGGTCTCCCAGCAACTGGCGGCCCTGGAACGCGAGACGGGTTCGGTCCTGCTGGACCGTACGTCCCGGAGTGCCGAGCTCACGGACGCGGGGCACCGTCTCGTCGAGCACGCCGAGCGGATCCTCGCCATGGTGGAGGCGGCCGAGTCCGACCTGTCCGCCCACGCGGCCACTCCTTCTGGTCGCGTCGTCGTGACCGCCTTCCCGACGGGTGCGGTGGCGTTCGCCCCGGTGCTCGCGAGGTCACTGCGCCGCCACACGTCGCTGTCGCTCCGGCTACGCCAGAGTCGCTCCGGGCGTGGCATGCGGGAGGTACAGGCGGGCGAGGTTGACATCGCGCTCGTGGACGACTGGTACGGGAGCCTCCGCGCCCGCGACACCGAGGCGTTGCGCGTCATGCCGCTGCTGGTCGATCCGCTCGTGCTGGTGGTGCCCCGGCGGCACCGCATGGCCGACCCGTCGGTCCCCGTCGACCTGTGGGCGCTGCGCGACGAGCCGTGGATGGCCACCCCGGACGGCGAGCCCTCCCGCATGGCGGTGGACAGGCTGCTCTCCGATGTGGGCGGCGCCCACCCGGTGCCGTGGGAGTTCGAGGGCCTCGGGACCATCCTGAGCCTCGTGGCCAAGGGCATCGGCATCGCCGCCGTGCCCGCGCTGGCGCTCGCCGCCGGCGTCAGGGGCGTCGCGGTGCGGGAGTTCCCCGGCGACCCGGTCACCCGCGAGGTGCAGGCCGTGGTCAGGGCGTCGAGCGTGAACCGCCCGTCCGTGGCCGCGACACTGCGGGCCTTGCACGTGGCGGCGCGCTATCTGGCCGCCGATCTGGCACCGGTGCGGTCCTCCGCCGAGTAGGGCATACGGAAACCGGTACGGCCCCCGCCGTGGTGCCTGGCGGGAGCCGTACGGAGCGCGGTGCGTCAGCAGTCGACCAGGTCGGGCTGCTGGTTGAGGATCTGGGCGCGTGCGGTGACGAACTCCGCGTGCGCCTTCTCGGCCGTCGGGTCGAACACGGCGACACGGTGGCAGTTCTGGAAGGCGAGCCGCACGCCGAAGTGCCGCTCCAGCGCACCGCGCATCGAGTCACTGGCCAGGCACCGCAGGAGCTGGCCGCGCGCCGCCTCGTCCGGTGGTGGCGTGTGGTTGTCCGCGAACTCGGCGCCGCTCTCCTGGCGTTGCCGCACCAGTCCGGTGATCAGGGTCCAGGCGTACGGGAGGGAGTCGCGGACGCAGGCAAGGAACGCCTCGTCGTCGACGTCACCCGCGCGTGCCTGGTCGATGAGCTCGTTCGGAACGGTCAGCGACATGCTTGGTTCTCCTCTCGGGAGGGACGAACTCGACGTTAGGCGTCGCGTCGCCCCGGCTCCAGGTGGCGTTATGGGAACAGTCGCGTAAGCGGCCGCCCGTCATCCGGCTCCGACGGTCGGGCGCTCGCCGAAGACGAAGTCGTGGTCGATCTGCTGGAGAAGGTCCTCGCCGGTGGCCCGGTTGGCCCACGCCCGCGCGTTTCGCGTGTGGAACTCGATCGCCTGGCGGCCGAACCTCTCCCAGTCCTTCTTCTGGGCGCGCAGGTGGCTCATGAGCACCGTGAGAGCCTCCCGGTTGGCCGGTTCGAGGTCGTCGAGGGTGAACGCGTGGCCCTGCTCCATGGACCGGACGGCCGGCGAGTGCTCCAGGCACACCAGCAGGTCGTCTCCGACCTGCTCCCGGAGGAAGGCGACGTCGGCCTCGGAATGGGCCTTGTTGCCGACCACCGCGATCGGCACGTCGAAGTCGCGGGCGTGGTCGCGGTACTGGCGGTAGACGCTCACGCCCTGTCTCGTCGGCTCGGCGACCAGGAAGGTCATGTCGAACCGGGTGAACAGCCCGGAGGCGAAGGAGTCGCCGCCCGCCGTCATGTCGACGATGACGTGCTCCTCGGGCCCGTCGACGAGGTGGTTGAGGAAGAGCTCGACCGCGCCGACCTTGGAGTGGTAGCACGCCACGCCCAGGTCGTCCTCGCTGAAGGGGCCGGTGACCATCAGCTGGAACCCCTGGACGCCGGTGGCGAACCGCTCCATGAAGAAGGGATCGGTGACGCTCACCAGCCGCGACCCCCGGCCGGGCGGAGTGGTCTTGACCATGGACGAGGCGGAGGTGACCCGGGGGTTGCCGCCCCGCAGATACTCCTTGATCTCGCCGATATGGGCGCCCAGCGGCTGGGGCAGCGCCGACGGGTCGAGCCCGAGCACCAGCCCGAGGTGCTGGTTGATGTCGGCGTCGATGGCGACCACCTGGCCGCACTGCCGCGCTGCGTACCTGGCGAACAGGGACGAAAGCGTCGTCTTACCGCTCCCGCCCTTGCCGACGAAGGCAACTCTCATAGGTCGGATCCAATCTGATTATGAAAACCATTGCAAGTACCGAGTGGCTCATCATGCCACGTGCCTGGGCTTTCCTCAGCGGTTCATGACCAGGCGCGAGAAGTTCCTTGTCACGGTTGTCCACAGGTGGCAGGGGTTGGTCCCGCGGGCCCCGGCCGTTGAGTAGGGTTCCTGTCGTCCCGCGGCACTTACTAAGGGGTGACAAGGTGGGGGCCACTTCCACTCCACCGGCGGCCGACGAGCGCGCCGACGAGAAACTGCGTGCCTGGCTGCTGCACGGCCTGCTCCATTCCGACCGCAAGTCCGTCGGCCACCACGCCGAGCCTGCGGCCCATGAGCAGCACCGGTGGTGGCAGGTCATGTGCCTCACCGGTGTCGACTACTTCTCCACGCTCGGCTACCAGCCGGGCATCGCCGCGCTGGCCGCAGGGTCGCTCTCGCCCATCGCCACGCTGCTGCTCGTCGCGCTCACCCTGTTCGGCGCCCTGCCGACCTACCGCGCCGTGGCCGCGGAAAGCCCGAACGGCCTGGGCTCGCTGTCCATGCTCGAAGGCCTGCTGCCGGGGTGGCGGGGCAAGCTCCTCGTGCTGTTCCTGCTCGGGTTCGTCGCCACGGCGTTCGTGGTCACGATCACCCTGTCCGCGGCCGACGCCACGGCCCACGTCCTGCAGAACCCCTTCGTCCCCGACTTCTTGGAGGGGTGGAAGGTCCCGATCACGCTGCTGCTCATCGTGCTGCTCGGCGTGGTGTTCCTCGGCGGCTTCAGCGAGGCCATCGGCCTGGCCGTGATCCTCGTGGCGGTCTATCTCCTGTTCAACGTCGTGGTCGTGGTCACGTCCGTCGTGCAGGCCATCGCCCATCCGGCCATGGTGGGCGACTGGCAGCACGCGCTCACCACCGAGCATTCAGGGCCGCTCGCGATGATCGGCCTCTCGCTGTTCGTGATGCCCAAGCTCGCGCTCGGTCTGTCGGGGTTCGAGACCGGCGTCGCGGTGATGCCGCTGGTGAAGGGCGATCTTGAGCAGCGCGTCAAGGGCGCCAGGCGGCTGCTGACCGTCGCCGCGCTGATCATGAGCGTCTTCCTCATCGCCAGCAGCTTCGCGACCAGCGTGCTCATTCCGGCCGAGGAGTTCAAGGAGGGCGGCAAGGCCAGCGGGCGCGCCCTCGCCTACCTCGCCCACCAGTATCTCGGCGACCTGTTCGGCACGGCGTACGACATCAGCACGATCGCCATCCTGTGGTTCGCCGGCGCGTCGGCCATGGCGGGGCTGCTCAACATCGTGCCGCGCTACCTTCCCCGCTACGGCATGGCGCCCGACTGGACGCGGGCGGTGCGTCCCCTGGTGCTGGTGTTCACCGGCATCGCCTGCGCCATCACGCTCTTCTTCCACGCGGGTGTGGAGGAGCAGGGCGGGGCGTACGCCACGGGGGTGCTGGCGCTGATCCTTTCGGCCGCGGTCGCGGTCACCCTGTCCTCCTGGCAGCACGGCAGGCGCGGGCGGGCCGCCGCCTTCGGCGTGGTGGCGCTCATCCTCGCGTACACCGCCGTCGCGAACATCATCGAGCGGCCCGACGGTCTGAAGATCGCGTTCTTCTTCGTCGTCGCCATCGTCGTCACCTCGATCATCTCCCGGGCCACACGCTCCACCGAACTGCGCGTCAGCGCCATCGAGTTCGACGAGAAGGCGAAGAGCCTCATCGAGGTCCCTGGCAAGATCCGCATCATCGCCAACGAGCCCGACGCGCGCGACGAGCAGGAGTACGCCGACAAGGACCACGAGACGCGGCGCAACCACCACCTGCCCGACGACGAGCCCCTGCTCTTCCTGGAGATCACGGTGGGGGACGCCTCGGAGTTCCACTCCGAGCTGTGCGTGCGGGGCGAGGAGCGCCACGGATACAAGATCCTGCGGGTGGAGGGCGCCACGGTGCCCAACGCGATCGCGGCGGTTCTGCTGCACATCCGCGACGAGACGGGCAAGCTCCCGCACGTCTACTTCCACTGGTCCGAGGGCAACCCCATCGCCGCGCTCCTGCGCTACCTGGTCTTCGGCGGGGGCGACGTCGCGCCTCTCACCCGTGAGGTGCTCCGCCAGGCCGAGCCCGACGACACCCGCCGCCCCCCGGTCCACGTCGGCTGACCCGGCCTGTGACCCGGGCCTGGTCCTTACGCGGGGTCAGGTGGCGTCGCGCGGGGTCAGGTTGCGTCGGGTCAGGTTGCGTCGGGTCAGGTTGCGTCCGGTGGGGTGGCGTCGGGTGGGTTCGTGGCGTCCGGTGGGGTGGTGTTCGGGGGTGGTGGGGGGAGGAGGTCCTGGGGCGTGGAGATCTGGAAGCCCCAGGCGTCCGTCGCCAGGCCGTTGAAGGCGTCGGCGATGGCCAGGGCCACCGCCCCGGTGTCGGCGAGTGCCTCGTCGCCGGTCAGGGTGATCGTGCCCTCGGAGTCCTCGAAGGGGCGCACGTCCACCCTGACCACCTCGGAGGCGTACGGCATGACGGCGCGCACGGCCGAAGGGATCTCGGTCGTGGGGGTGAGGGACACCAGGATGTCGGCTCCGCCGTACATGGCGAAGCCTTCCTGGTACCGGTGGGCGATCCCGTCGAGGAGCTCGGCGGACCCCGCCTCCTCCCAGGACGGCTTCAGCGACTCGGCCGGGCGCAGGCGGTCGCTCAGCAGCGAGATCATCTCCTCGTGCGGCGGCATCTCGCCGAGGTACGCGACCGGCCCCACGGAGTCGTCGTCGGTGGGGTCGCTCATCTCGCCCCTGGTCATCGCCCAGCCGCCGAGGCGGTAGGCGATTCCCTCCGCCAGTCGCTTGTCGAGACCGTTAACGGGCAGCGGGCCGTCGGCGACGACCCGCTGAGCCCAGAGGTGGTCCTCGTCGGTGATCAGGAGCTTGCGGAGCTCCTCCTCCGTCAGTTCGAGGCCGGCCTTCACCCGGATCCCCGTGAGCACGATGTCGTCGCCGTCGGCGTGCGCGTCCGGATCGGCCAGCCGCAGGACCACGAGAAGCGCCGCCGGGCTCGGCTTGGCGGGCAGCAGAACGGTGGGTCCCGTGCGCAGATGGCCGAGAAGAAGACGCTTCGAGAGCCAGCTCATGCACATCTCCTCGTGATCGAGATACGACCGACCTTAGTAGGAATTCATCGAGCGGTGATGCCTTGTCGCCGGTTGGTGGGGCCGATTTCCTTCACCGGCGCCGCCGACTGGCAGCGAACCTACCGGGAAGGTCATCTGGGGGTGGTAAGTCCCGGAGGACGGTAGTACTTGAAGACGGCCTCCATGGTGGGGCCGAGGCGTTCCCATTCGGCCGTGGTGGTGACCCAGTCGATGACGCTGAGGCGGTCGCCCGTGACGATCATCCTCTGGATCTCGTGGTAGGGCACCCCCTTGACGGCCCAGGAATGGTAGCCGGGCCCGGTCCAGGTGCTCTCCCACTCGGCCACGACGTCGCGCTTCGCGGGGACCTTCTCAAGGCGGATCTTCCGGTACTTCCTGACCGAGCTGGAAAGGGACGTCTCGACCTCGCGCAGCAGGTCCAGCGGGTCCCTCCCGCGAGAGTCGATGACCTCCAGCCCCAGGTAGGCCGTGCCCGTACGGTCGGCCCAGGTGAAGTGGTCCTCCTGGATGCCGAGCCGCCAGCCTCGCGGCACTCCCGCCTTCCACCCCCGGCCCGCGTCGTACCACCTCAGCCTCAACCGGCTCGGGGAGGGAGTGGGCGTCGCGACCGGAGTCGCGGTCGGCGTCGTGCCGGACGCGGGAGCGGTCAGCGGAGACGCGCCGTCGCGACCGGCGCTCGCCGTGCCGGTCGGCCGCAGGACGGCCCACCCGCCGATCGCGCCCGCGACGATCACGACCGCCGCCACCCCGGCGAGGAGCTTCGTACGGCTCCCGCCCCGGGTGGGCGCGGGCGAGGGCGCCGGATCGCCGGGCGACACGATGGCGTCGAGCAGGCGCTGGGCCTCGGCGGCGCCCATCCGTTTGGCGGGATCCTTGGCGAGCAGCCCGGCCAGCACCGGGCGCAGCTCGGCGGGCGCCTTGGTCAGCTCGGCGTCCTGGGTGAGGAGCGAGGCCACCGGTCCCATGGTGCTGTCGAAGGGGGGCTTGCCGACGACCGTGGCGAAGAGGGTCGCGCCGAGCGACCAGAGGTCGGCGGAGGGCGCGGCGGGCGCCCCGGCCGCGCGTTCCGGCGCGAGGAAGCCGGGCGATCCGATCGTGCCGCTCCGCTGGGCCAAGGGGTCGCCGAGGGACGTGGCGATGCCGAAGTCGCTCAGCACCACGCGGCCGTCGTAGCCGATGAGGATGTTGGCCGGCTTCACGTCGCGGTGCACCACTCCGGCGGCGTGCGCGACGGACAGGGCGGTGAGGACGTCGCGCCCGATCGTCGCGGCGCGGGAGACGGAGAGCGGGCCCTCGCTGGCGATCACCCGGTCGAGGGAGCGCGACGGCACGAGCTCCATGATGATCCAGGGCCGCCCGTCCTCCTCGGCCACGTCGAAGACGCTGACGATGGTGCGGTGGTTGAGCCGCGCGGCCGTACGGGCCTCGCGGGAGGTCCGATGGACCATCTGGAGCTGCTGACGGGAGTCGAGCCTGTGCGGGACCAGCACTTCCTTGACCGCCACCGGCCGGTCGAGGAGCGTGTCGTGCCCCTCCCAGACCATGCCCATGCCGCCCTGACCGAGTGCTCTCACCAGCCGGTACCGCTTCACCACCAGCTGCCCAGGAGTTCCCATCCGAAAATGCCCCTTCGCGGGCGATAGATAGAGATGTCAGCAGATCGGCAGTCTTCCACAAACGCCGGCTTTGGCGCGCTCCAACCGAAGGGGTCGTACAAGACGTACGGGACGGGCCGGCATCAGGCGAGAGGCGGGAGGGAGCCGCTGGCGATGTGGGCCAGCGTGATCTCCGTCAGCGTCGTGTTCTCGAACGTCCGCAGCGCCGTCCACACCTCGGCGAGCGGCCCGGCGACCCCGGGGAACCGCTCGCTGTGGGAGGGTACGCCCTCGATCACGAGGATGATGTCGGCGAGAGTGATCTCGGTGGCCGGCCTCGCGAGCCAGTAGCCCCCCTCGGGGCCCCGCTGGCTCTCGATGAGCCCCGCGCGCCGCAGCTGGAGCAGGATGTTGTCCAGGAATCTGCGGGGGATGTCCTGGGAGCTCGCTATCCGCTCCGCGGGCACGGGGCCCGGAGGAGCGGCGGCCAGCTCCGCGGCGGCGCGCAGGGCGTACTGTGTCCTGGCGGAGATCCGCATCAGCCTACGCGCTGGTCGAGCCCCCAGCGGCGCCGGAGAGCGTTGTCGGCCGCGCCGAAACACATGTCCACGACGATGCCGATGACGAGGATCACGATCATCGTGGCCAGCAGGCCCGGGGCGTCGGAGAGCTCCCTGGCGTTGTCGAGCTGCTCGCCGATCGACGTCTGGTTGGCGATGATCACCAGGAGCTCACCCGCCATCAGCGACCGCCACGCGAACGCCCACCCCTGCTTGAGCCCCGAGAGGAACGACGGCAGCGAGGCGGGCAGGATGACGTGCCGGTAGAGCGCCAGCCGCCGCAGCCCGAGGATGTGCCCGGCCCTGAGCAGGATCGGCGGGGTGTAGTCCACGCCCGCGATCAGCCCGTTCGCGATGGACGGCGCCGCGCCGAGGACGACCACGAAGAGGATCGCGCTCTCGCTCAGCTTGAACAGCAGGATCGCCAGCGGGAACCACGCGATGGAGGGCATGGTCTGCAGGCCCGTGATCAGGGAGCCGAACGCCGCCCGCAGGGGACGCACGCGCGACACGGCCGCGCCGACGATCAGCCCGACCAGCACCGCGACCGCGAACCCGGTGACGGCGCGGCGCATCGTCACGGCCACGGCCGTGTAGAACTCGGGGTCGCCGAGGCGGGTCCAGAGGTCTCCGAGGACGGCGACGGGGCCCGGGAAGACGTACTCGGGACGCCACCCGCTGAGTACGACCAGTTCCCAGATCACCAAGACCAGCACAACGGCGGAGATCATCGGCCAGGCGCGCGACCAGACCCTCGCGGCGACGCCGCGCTGCTCCCGGTGGGACAGCTCCAGCGCGTCCAGACCGGCGATCTGTTGGGAGATATCAGCAGTCATGACGCACCATCACTTCTCAGCGCCGGCGCCGACGGGCTGCTGCGCCGGCCGGGCGTGACGCAGCACCTCCTGACGAAGCCTGTCGGTGATGCTCCCGGCAAGCTCGGCCACCTCGCCGGAGTCCGTACGGCGCGGCCGGGGGAGCGTGACGGGGAACTCCTCGATCACCGTGCCCGGCCTGCTGCTCAGCAGCACCACCCGGTCACCCAGCCGCACGGCCTCGCGCACGTTGTGGGTCACGAACAGGACGGACAGCTCGCGCTCCCGCCAGATGCGCTCCAGTTCGTCGTGGAGCAGGTCGCGGGTCATGGCGTCCAGCGCGCCGAAGGGCTCGTCCATGAGCAGCACGTCGGCGTCCTGGGCCAGGGCCCTGGCGAGCGCGACGCGCTGGCGCATGCCGCCGGACAGCTCGTGCGGGCGCTTGGCGCCGAAGCCGCCCAGGTGGACGATCTCCAGCAGCTCCTCCGCCCGCGCGCGGCGCTCCTTCTTCGACGTGCTCCTGGACGAGCTCTTCACCCGGAGCGCCAGCTCGATGTTGGCCGAGACGGTGAGCCACGGGAACAGGGCGGGCTCCTGGAACATCATCGCGATGCGCCCGCCCTTGGTGTCGATCTCCCCGGCCGTGGGGCGGTCGAGCCCGGCGACCAGGTTGAGCATCGTGCTCTTGCCGCAGCCCGAGGCTCCGAGCAGGCAGACGAACTCGCCCTTGTCCACCGACAGCGTCACCCGGTCGAGGGCGAGGAGCTCCCGGCCGTACACCTTGGAAACCGCGTCCAGCCGGACCGCGGGCTCACGCCCGTCGGCCCGGCTGGGGCGCAGCTCCTGAATCGGAGCTGTCACTTCGACTCCTCACCCAGCGGCTCGCCGGCCCGTGACCGGGAGCGCCGCGTCGGCTCTTGTGGGGTGCAGTGCTTGGTCACTTGTCGCTCACCGCCTGCTGGCCCTTGGCGGCCAGCACCTCGTTGAGGATCGTGAGGTCGTAGATGCCGTTCAGGTCCACCGGGTCGAGCAGGCCGACCTGCTGGGCGTGCTCGGCGCTGGTCACCAGGGAGGAGGCGATCGGGTCGTTGGTGAAGGTGATGTTCTTGAAGGCGCTGTCCAGCACCTCGGTCTTGAGGGGCTTGCCGGACAGGTCCTGCAGCTCCGCGTTGATCGCTTCCTTGGCGCCGGCCGGGTCCGACTGGATGTAGGCGTTGGACTCGACGTGCGCCTCGATCAGCTTCTTCACCAGGTCAGGGTGCTCCTTGAGGAACTGCTGCCTGACGATGAGGTGCGTGATCACGAACTGCTTGTTCGGCCAGAGGTCGGCCTCGGTGACGAGGATCTTGCCCTTGCTCTCCTGGATCATGCGGCTCGCGAAGGGCTCGGGGACCCAGGCGCCGTCGATGTCGCCGGTGGCGAAGGTCTGCAGGGTCTGCGCGTTCTCCTGGGGGACGATCGAGACGTCGCCGCCGCCCTTGGTGTCGGTCTTCAGGCCCTGGTCCTTGAGCCAGAAGCGCAGCGCGACGTCCTGCGTGTTGCCGAGCTGCGGCGTCGCGATCTTCTTGCCCTTGAGGTCGGCGGCGCTGTTGATGGTCGGCTTGACGACGAGGTAGACGCCGCCCGACGCCGATCCGGCGACGATCTTGATGGCCTGGCCCTTGGACTTCGACCAGGCGTTGATCGCGGGGTTCGGTCCGATGTACGTCGCGTCGATGGCGTCGGAGAAGATCGCCTCGGTGGCCGCGGGGCCGGCGTTGAAGGTGGCGGTCTTCAGCGTCGCGTCGCTGCCCAGCGCCTTGGCGAAGAACCCCTTCTTGACCCCGACCAGCGCCGTGGAGTGCGTGATGTTGGGGAAGAAGCCGAGGCGGACCTCGGTCTTGGCCGCGCCGCCGCCGGAGGCGGAAGTGTCGCCTCCGCCGCAGGCCGCCGCGAGGGCGGTCACGGCGACCGCGGCCAGTGCTGCCGCCATCCCCCGGAGCCTGCGAACCTTCATGGACTACTCCTTAATTCCTACTTAATAAGTCGGGTAGGTGTATAAGACGATATGGCGCTCCTTCTGTCAAGCCGTGGTGACGGCACGGGCACGCGTTGTTACCGGTTCGTGTCCCGTGGAGTGACGCCATCGCCATTCTTTATGCGGATATATGGCGTTATGTCTGTTTCTGGAGGGTGCGGCTTCTTGAGGGCTCAGCCGACGGTGATCCGGTACGCGTTTCCGGTGGTCGCCTGGAACGCGGCCGTGTCGTCCTCGACGGCGCAGGGCACATGGGTGCGGCAGCCGCTCAGGAACGCGGGATTGCGCAGCCGTACCTCGCCGTCGGTGCCCGAGACGACGCGCACCTCGACGACCTCGCCCTCCTGCCAGGTGGCGCCGACCGTGTGGCCGCCCCGGGCGCGCAGGCCGTCGAAGGAGCCGTACGGCCACGCGGACGGCAGCGCGGGAAGCACGTCGATCACGCCCGCGTGGCTCTGCAGGAGCATCTCGGCGATCCCCGCCGTGGTCCCGAGGTTGCCGTCGATCTGGAACGGGGGATGCGTGCTCCACAGGTTGGGCAGGACGCCGTGCCTGAGCTGCTCGCGGAGCAGGTGGTGCGCGCGGTCGCCGTCGAGCAGGCGGGCCCAGAGGTTCATCTTCCAGGCCCTGCTCCAGCCGGGGCCGTCGTCACCGCGATGGTCCAGCGTGACCCGCGCGGCGTCGCCGTACTCGGTGCAGGGACGGATGCGGCGGCCCGGGTGCAGCGCGAAGAGGTGGGAGACGTGGCGGTGCGTGTCGTCCGGGTCGTCCCAGTCCTCCCGCCACTCCTGGAGCTGCCCGAACGATCCGACCCGCAGCCCCTCGTCCAGCTCGCCGAGGGCCTTGAGCACGTGGTAGCCGGGATCGACCCCGAGGTAGTCCGCGGCCTCGACGGTGTTCGCCAGCAGGTCCCACACGATCTGCTGCGACATCGCGGCGCCGGCCGAGAAGGGCCCGTGCTCGGGCGAGTGGCTGGGGGAGACGACGAGGCCCCGCTCCTCGGTCAGGTGGTCGAGCCAGAAGCCGGCCGTCTCGCGGAGCAGGGGGTACGCGTGGTCGCGCAGGTAGCGGAGGTCGCCGCTGAACAGGTAGCGCTCGTAGACGTGCTGGGCCAGCCAGGCGTTCGCCTCGGGGAACCAGAACGACGTCGGCCAGTCGTGCACCCCGGTGAACCCGAACGGGTTGGTGTTCTGGTGGACCACCCAGCCGGACGCGCCGAACATGGTCCTGGCGGTGATCCCCCCTGGAGCGCGCAGCCCGTCGACGAAACGCAGCAGCGGCGGCACGCACTCGCTCAGCCCGGTGACCTCGGCCGGCCAGTAGTTCATCTGGACGTTGATGTTGGTGTGCCAGTCGCCGTCCCACGGAGGCGTGGTGCTGTCGTTCCACAGGCCCTGGAGGTTGGCCGGCAGCGGGGAGTCCGACCGCGACGAGGCGATCAGCAGGTAGCGGCCGTAGGCGAACAGCAGCGTTTCGAGCGCCCGGTCGCGGGGGCCGCCGTCGCCGTACGCCGCGAGCGCCTGGTCCGTCGGTACCGCGTCCTGCGTCGCTGTCGCGAAATATCCGCCTATGTTGAGTTGGACGCGGTCGAAGAGGTCCCGGTGGTCGGCGACGTGCTCGGCCCTCAGTTCCGCGTAGCTCCGGGCGCACGCGTGGTCGACGCGCGAGGTGACCGTGACGTGCGGGTCGTCTCCGCGATAGCCCGGGTGCGCGTCCGCGTAGTCGGTGCCCGCCGAGAACACCACGGTCACGGCGTCGGCGCCGCGCACCGCCACCGCGCCTCCCTCGTCCGTACGGCTGCCACCCTCGGCCAGCACGCGGACCTGTCCCTCGAAGCGGAGCCCGTTGTCCTCCAGCGCTCCCCGGAGTGTCAGACGGCCTTCCCGCGCCCGTACCGGCGGGCAGAGCGGTGCGGCGGCGGCCGGCCGTACCGTGACGGACACCTGGCCGGGACGGTCGGCGGTGAGCCGTATGACGACCACCTGGGCCGGGTTGCTGGCGAAGTGCTCACGCGTGAAACGGACGCCGCCCGCCGAGTAGAGCACCGACGCGATCGCGGTCGAGAGGTCGAGCTCGCGGCGGTAGTCCGAGACGCCGTCCGGCGTACCGAAGTCGAGGAGAAGGTCGCCGAAGGGCTGGTAGGCGCCGAACCCGGGGATGTGACCGTCCATCCCGGCGAGGTTTCCGAGCAGGCGGGCCGCCTCGCAGGGCTCGACGCGCCCGTCCTCGGCGATCCGCCGCCTGACCTCGTCCAGCGCGCCCGGCCGGGGAGAGGGCCAGTCGCCGAAGCCGTACCCGTGCTCGGCGTCCTTCGAGCCAGGCCCGCCGGTCCACACTGTGCTCTCGTTCAGGGCGACACGCTCGGTTCCGAGCCGTCCGAACACCATCGCGCCGAGCCTGCCGTTGCCGATCGGCAGTGCGAGCCGTTCCCACGCGTCGTGCTCATCTGACTCGTCCGCGGGACGGTCGTACCACAGGGTCAGCATTTCTCCCCGATCAGCATAATGATCAAACTAAATCTTAACGGGGCGAATCAGAATTGGTTACAAGACGCGTTAAGTGTGGATTGTGGCTATTTGTCGGGGCACGGCGGCGGGACCGCGACACGCCTCGGCAGGGTCTCGCGGTTCCGCGGTCGTGCGGCGGGTCAGCTCACCAGGTGACGGGAAGCTCGACGAAACCGCCGGTCAGACGGCCGGTGCGGGTGCGCAGCCGATGCAGGGGCTCGGCCAGCTCCAGCGTGGGGAACCGCTGGAGCAGCGTGCCGAACACCACCCGGAGCTCGACCCGCGCGAGGTTCGCCCCGATGCAGTAATGCTGGGCGTATCCGAACGCGATATGAGGATCCGCGGCCTCTCGGCCGATGTCGAACACGTCGGGCGCGTCGAAGACGTTCTCGTCGCGGTTCGCCGCCGAGGTGAGGATGAGCACCGCCTCGCCCGCGCGGATCGTCACGCCGCCGACCTCGATGTCGGCCTTGGCGTACCGCACGAGCCCGTGGTCGGACGGCGCGGCCATGCGCAGGACCTCCTCCACCACGGCGGGCGCGAGTGAGGGGTCGGCGGCCAGCGCGTCGCGCTGGGCCAGGTCGCTGAGGAGGAACACGACGCCGTAGTCGATGCGGTTGACGGTCGTCTCGTGCCCCGCGAACAGCAGCCCGGCCCCGAGGTCGGAGATCTCCTTGTCGTCGGCGTCCATGTTGGCCATGTCGGACAGGACATCCTCTGCCGGGTGCCTGCGCTTCTCCAGCACCAGCCCGTGGATGTAGTCGCTGAGCTCGTCCATCGCCATGGAGGCCGCCACCGGGTCGGTCATGTTCGTCATGCCGTCGGCCAGCGCTCGGAACCGGTCGCGGTCCTCGAACGGCACGCCGAGCAGCTCGCAGATGACCAGCACGGGAAGCGGGAAGGAGAAGTGCTCGTGCAGGTCGACCGGCGGCGTCTTGGTGGCCATGCGGTCGAGGAGGTCGTCGACCAGGTCCTGCACGTGGTCGGTCAGGGCCTTCATCCGCCGGGCGGAGAACGCGGGAGCGAGGAGCTTGCGCATCCTCTCGTGCTCCTGCTTCTCGGTCGAGTAGTCGCCTCTCGGGCCGCCGAGGATCACCGAGCTGGAGATCCGCGGCGCGGCGTCGGGATCGGGGTGGGAGCGGCCGAGCCGGTCGTCGGCGAGGATCCGCCGCACCTCTTCGTAACCCGTGACGAGCCAGGCCTCGTCGCCCGCCTGGGTCCGCACCCGGCTGATGGGCGACTGCTTGCGCAGCTCGCGGTATGTCGGTGGCACATCCAGCTGGTTGCGTCGCGGAAACGGCAACTGGGGGAGATCGGACACGATGGGCGCCTTTCTCTCGCCGGCTCACGCCCTCAAGACGCGACCCGGATCGGCTGCTACACCGGATTAGCGTTCCCCGTAACCACTCTTGTCAAGACATGTCATGAGAACTGTGGTGAACCTGCACGGCCCGCACCTCAGATTTCCGGTCCCACGGACATGGATGGCTTCGCTGCCGAGGTCGAGGTGGCACAGATCACGAGGCGCATCGGCGGTCAGATCCGGTAGGCATCTGACCGGTGGCGGATGGACTCCACCGAGACAGTGCCGAGGCACCGATGCTCACCGGGGCATTTCCCTGTGTGCCTGCCGTCGTGGATGCGATAGAGGACCCGCCAAGTCGACCGGCGAGCTGACATCACGCCATCGAAGGGCTCCCGGAGTTCCTTACCCACACGTCGGGGATTCTGAGCCAGCGCGACTTCGAGGAAAGTGAGCACAGCGTCCGCGACAAAGAGGGGAAGCTGCTCGGCGATGGCGCGCAGAGCTGCGGGCCTCAGCTCGATTTCGAACCGTGGAGCATCGTCTGCATCGCTCACGCGGAGGCTCGCCGCGCGGCCAGTGCGGCCCGCGCCTCGTCTAGCGTGTACCCCTCGCCCCTGCGCTGGGCCTCGGCGGACTCGTGAAGGTCGGCAACCGCCGCCGCATCGGACAGGACCGAGAGGGTTTCCTGAGTGGCCTCCCATTCGGCGATGGAGACCACGACGACGTAGGGGCGGCCGTTGCGGGTCACAGTGAAATGATCCTGTGCTTCGGAAGCCTGCGCAGCCAGTTCGGTGAACCGGTTCTTAGCCTCTGTGATCGAAAGTGGCTCCATGGCTACAATTCTAGCTAGACACGTCGGGAAGGGCCAGTCACCAGGTGAAGGCGCCGGTGAAGGATGTGGGTGCCGGGCGGTAGCCGAGGTGGGTTCTGGCGGCGGTGATGTCGAGTGTGCGTTCCACGGACAGGTGGCCTACGGCGTACCGGGTGAGGCGGGGTGGTTCCGGGCGGCGGAGCAGGTGGAACGCGGTCTCGGCGACGGCTGCCACCGGGGTGACCAGGGCGGCGGGCAGATAGGCGGGTTGTGCGTCGATGCTTCTTTCCCGCAGGATCCAGCGGAGTGCGTCGTCGAGCATCACAGGCTCGGCGTCCGTCACGTTGAAGACGCCCGTCTCCACCGGGCCCGCGGCGGCGAGTAGGCAGGCCTGCGCCAGGTTGTCCACAGAGGTCAGGCTGATCCGCTGACGTCCGTCGCCCACCGCCCACAGGCGGCGTCCGCGCACCGCGCCGAGCACCCGGGGAAGCAGCGTCGTGTCCCCCCTGCCGTACACGGCGTGCGGCCTGAGTATCACCGCCGTGTCGCGCACCACGTGCTCGGCCAGCGCCTTCGACGCCCCGTAGGCGTTGACGTACCGGCCGGCCGGGGGCTCGTCCTCGCGTGCCATCACGGTGGGCCGGAACGGGTCGTACACGCTCGCGGTGCTGACGTGGACGAACCGGGCACCGGGGAAGGCCCGCCGGACCTGCGTCGTGCCGCCCAGGTTGACCTCGACGATCTTCCGTCTGGGTCCCCAGTCGGTCACGCTGCCCGCGCAGTGGATCACCGCGTCCACCTCGGGCAGGTCATCGGGCACCGGCCCGGTGATGTCCCACGAGCGGTACGACGCGCGCGGGCCGCCAAGATGGTCACGACCGAGGTCCGCCTCGGGGCGGCGGCCGAAGGCGTACACCTGCCAGCCCCGCGCCGCCGCGGCCCTGGACACCGCGCCCCCGACGAACCCCGACGTCCCCGTCACCGCCACCCTCATCGCGAACCTCTCGCCGGGAAGAAGCTCATCGCGAACCTCTCGCCGGGAAGAAGCTCATCGCGAAGGCCTCATCGCGGCGAGGGTGGCGCGGAGCCTGGCGCGGTCGAGTTTGTCGGTGCGCCCGCCGCGCGGGAACGTGTCGACGACCTCGATCCGGTCGGGAAGGGCGCCCACGTCCACGATCCGCGGGAGGCTCCCGCGCAGCCGGGCCGGGTCGAAGTCCGGGTCGGCGATCACGGCGAGCACGACCTCCTCGTCACCGGTCTCCGGGTCGGGGATTCCGATGACGGCGGCCTCGGCCACGCCGGGAAGCGCCGCCACGGCCGGCTCGTAGAGGCCGGGGTAGATGTTCACCCCGTCCCTGAGGATCATGTCCTTCTTCCGGCCCAGCAGGACCAGGCGGCCGTGCTCGTCCAAACGGGCCAGGTCGCCCGTGGCCACCTCCGTCAGCGGCGGCTCGCCGAGGTACCCCCGGGCGAGCTGGGGTCCCGAGACGAACAGCTCGCCGTCGTCGCCGATACGGACGGCCACGCCGGGCAGCGGCGTCCCGAGCAGGTCCCCCTCCGGGTTGGCGAGCTTCTCCTCCGCCGAGGCGACGGCGATCGGCAGGGCCTCGGTCATGGCGTACACGGACCAGATCTCGGCGTGAGGAGCCGCCGCACGGGCGCGCCGCAGTACGGCGGGCGGCGAGGGGGCGGTGCCGAGAAGCAGGCAGCGCAGCGTGCCGGGAAGCGCCGGGGTCTCACGGAGGATCGTGTCCAGCCGTACGGGCACGCAGAATGCGTGGGTGGCCCCGCGCGCGGCCAGCTCCTCCGCGTACGGCCGCGAGCCTGGCAGCGACCACGTGGCGCCCGCCATCAGCGCCGGCAGGCCCAGCATGAGCTGGTCGGTGTGGACGACGTCACCGGGACCCAGCGGGATCGCGGCCCGGAAGATCGCCGAGCTCTCCGCGAGCGATCCACGGGTGTGGACGACCCCGCGCGGCCTTCCGGTCGTCCCCGAAGTGAACGCGACGACGGCCGCCTGATCCGGCCGCTCGGCGCGCTGCCCGGGGACGGGCCTCCCAGGCTGCCCGACGACGGGCATGCCGGGTTCGGCGACGGGCCCGCCGGCCCGCGCGGCGTTCGCGGGCCGGCCGCGTTCCAGGGTGCGCAGCCGTACGGCTCCCCGGGGAACGCCCGGCAGCCACGGGCCCGAGTACAGGTGGCGCACGGGACGGCCCGGCAGGGGATCGCGCAGGTGCGGGAGGGTCAGCCCGCGACGCCGGGCGATCGCGCGCAGCGGCCCGCTCAGGGCGTACACCAGCGAGTCGGCGACCACCCAGGCGGGCTCCGTCACGGCGATCCGGGCGGCGGCGACGTCGGGCGCGAGGCCCGGGTCGGCGAGGACGAGCATCCCTCCGGCGGCGACGGCCCCGAGGGCCAGCGTGACGGCGTCCGGGCCGGGCCGTACCGCGAAGAGCACCCCGTCGCCGGGACGCAGGCCCGTCATGGCACCCGCGACGGCCTCGACGCGGCGGCGCAGCTCCCCGTACGTCAGCTCCCGGCAGTGCCCGTCGATGATCGCGACGCTGTGCGGCTCGCGCTCGGCGGCGTCCAGGACACCGGTGACGAGATCACTCATCGGCTCCCGACCTCCTCCGCGCATGTGATCCCTCTCCGCCGCGGCGGGCTCCAGAAGTTATCCACAGGTGTGCATAAGTAGGGATGAGCACTCCTCGGGCCGCCACGCGCCGTACGACGCGCACGTCATGGGACAGCACGACCCCGGCGACCGCGCGGATCTCGGCCAGCGCCAGCGGGTACCCGATGCAGAAGTGCGGCCCCGCGCCGAACCACAGCCGCCGCAGCTCGGGAGGATGCGCCGTCGCCAGGTCGAAGGGACCGTACGCGCGGGCGCAGTTGTGGGTCACGATCAGGATCCGGTCGCCGGGCCGTACGGCGACGGGCCCGACGCGCGCGGGGGCGGCCACCGAGCGCAGCATCACCGGCGTCGGGGTGGTGACCCGCATGGCCTCCTCGATCGCCCGGTCGAGATCGCCGGGGCCGTCCACCCGCGACCCGGTGTCGTGCAGCAGCGCGACCAGCCTCGGGACGAACGTGGCCACCGTCTCGGTGCCGGTCAGGAAGAACGCCCCCGCCGCCCCGCGCGCCTCGGCGGCGGACAGGCCGAGGGCCCGCATGCGTCCCATGACCGTGGAGTCCTCACCCCGCTCGTACGCCGCCACCGCGATGTCGCCGATCCGGTCCAGGACCAGGCGGGCGGCCGTGATCTGCCGCTCGGAGAGCCGGCGGGAGCGCAGCGACACCATGGACACGATGCGCTCGCCCTCGGCGAACAGCGACCGCGCGTCCTCGGGCGCCACCTCGCCCATGCCGATCAACCGGCAGATCACCGCGCCCGCCATGAGCCGCATCTCGTCCACGAGGTCGACCGTCTCGCCGCGCGCCAGCCGTGCCGAGAGGCCGGCCAGCGGGGACTCCAGCACGCCGGACACCAGTGAGGCGACCTGGGCCGGGGTGAACAGGGGGGCCAGCTTGCGCCGCAGCGCGGCGTGGGCCTCGCCTTCCATGTTGAGCAGCACGGACGGCCCGAGCACGGGGGTCCAGAGGTCGCCGGGCGAGCCGGGGCCGTCCTTGCGGAAGCGCTCGTCCATGAGCACCTCGCGGGCGGTGGCGGCGTCGTTGACCACCACCCCGACGCCGGGCACCCGTACGACCGGGCCGAGCCGGGCGAGCAGCCGCATCAGCGGATACACGAACGGATGGGCGGCCAGGTAGAGCCGGGTCTCGTGGTCCAGGAACCCGTGTCTCGTGCGGGCGGCGAGGCCGGGGCGGGTCGTGTGGCGCGTCGTACGGGGGGCGGCCGGGGGCCTCGTCCCGTCGGCCCGGAGGCGCGCGGTCATCGGACGTCGACGACGTCGGGACGGTAGTGGTGGTCGGCGTACCAGGCCAGCGTGCCCGCCAGCCCGTACGCGCGCAGCCGCCGCACGGAGCCGTAGACGACCACGTCCCGGCGCGAGGCGTACGCGGGGGTGAGCTTGCGCACCCGGTTGACCAGGGCGCGGTCCTCGTGGACCTCCTCGATCGCCGTGCGCGGGAACCCGCCCGCCCGCTCGTACAGCGCGGAGGTGATCCCCACGGTCGCGCCCGGCATCATGACGTACGGCCCGAGGTAGGCGGCGTCGCGGTTGCCCGGCCGGAAGCGTCCGAACGCCGCCGCCACGCCGACGACGAACGGGATGAGCCGGCGCTCCCACAGCTTGAGCCGGAACTCGTCAGTACGCGGCCGGAGCCGGCCGCCGACCATCTCCAGGCCGTCGCCGAAGCCCCGCTTCATCCCCCGCACCCAGTCGCGGCGCGGCACACAGTCGGCGTCCGTCCTGGCGAGGTGGGTGCCCCCCCGGGCGATGGCATGCCGCATCCCGGTGTCGGAGGCGGCGCCCGTGCCCTTGTGCGACTCCTGGATGACCTCGATCGTCATGGGCGAGGTCCTGGCGTAGGCCCTCACGACGTCGGCGGTCCCGTCCGTGCTCATGTTGTCGACGACCACCAGCGTGAAGCCGGGGTCGTCCTGGGCCTCCAGGGCGCGGAGCGTCGCCTCGATGCCCCCGGCCTCGTTGTAGGCGGGGACGATCACCCACAGGTCCATGCCGCCGCCCGTCACAGATCCGCTCACAGATCCGCTCACAGGTCCGCGAACAGCACGCCGAGGCTGATGCCGCCGCCCAGGCCGAGCAGGGCCACCCGGTCGCCCGGCCCGGCGCCCGAGGCGGCGAGTTGGAGGGGCAGGGTCGCCGAGGCGCAGTTCCCGTGCTCGGGCAGCGTCACGACCAGGCGGTCCTCGGGGATGCCGAGGATCCTCGTCAACGCCTCCAGGTACGGCAGCGCCACCTGGTGTACGGCCACGAGTTTGAAGTCGTCCCAGGTCAGGCCGGTGCGCTTGAGCGCGTCCAGGAAGATGTCCGGGCCGACCAGCTCGAAGGCCTCCCTCAGCCGCTGCCCGTCGCCGCGGAAGTAGGAGTACTCGGGGTCGCGCGGGTGGGCGGAGCCGCCGCCGGGCAGGGTGCCGATCGCCCACGCCGTCGAGTCCGCCGAGAAGTCGCGGTAGAAGATGCCGCGGTGCGGGTCGGCGGTGACCAGCACCGCAGCCCCCGCGTCCGAGAGCGTGTATCCCGCGAAGGCGTCCACGAACTGCGCGCGGCCCGCCACCCGCCACCGTACGGCGCGCGAGGGGACCTCTCCCGTGCAGACCAGCACCTTGCGGTGGCAGCCGGTGCGGACCAGCGCCTCGGCGACCTGGATCCCGTTGAGCATGCTGTTGCAGGCGTTCTTGACGTCGAACACCGGGCACGACATCCCGAGCTTCGCGGCGACGATGTGCGCGGTCGCCGGCTCGACCATGTCCTGCGACGCCGACGCGAAGATGAGCAGGTCGGCGTCGCCGATGTCGAGCTTGCGCGCCGCCGCGACCGCGAGGTCGGAAGCCTGCTGGTCGTCCGCCGCGACGTGCCGCCGCACAATCCCCGTCATGCGCTCGATGACGCCGCGGTAAGGGACATAGCCCTGGATCCGCGCCTCCACCTCGCCACTGGTCAAAGTGCTTTCGGGCAAGTACGTCGCGACGCCCGAGATACGGGCCTTCATCGCGCCCCTCCGTGTTGTCTAAGAATCGCCCCCGCTGTCGGTAATCTACCGAACTTTTCCTGCTGTCCCTCAATTCCGGCGGGCCGTCCCGGCGGTTTTGAGCGCCTAAATCATGAAAAATCGAAGTTGAGCGTGCTCGACGGGTGGGGGAAGCCGATAATCCCGGAGAAGGTCGAACGCCCAGGAGGACGTCTGTGACCGAACCGCGCCTTGAGCACGCCCACGACATCCGGCGGAGGCCCGTGCTCGTCCGTGTACTGACGGGTCCACCCGGTGCGTCACTGCTCGGCGCCACGGCCCTCACCGGGTTGCTGACCCTGTACGCCTTCAGCGTGCCCGGAGGCTACTTCCTTGCGACGCTGGCCGCGATGGCGGGCACATGTGTGCTCGGGATCGTCTGGATTCCCCGCTTCGTGGTCGCGGCGCTGCGGCGGGACGGCCGGCCGGGGCTCCGCCGGCACTGGGCCAGGTGGATCGCGGTGCCGGTCATCGGCGCGGTGGTCGTGGGCCTTGTCATGCTCGACCTGCCGTTCCGGGCACGGTTCGTGGTCTCCCAGCCGCATCTCACGCGACTGGCCCAGGCGGTGAACTCGGGAACGGAGCCCGAGCGGCAGGGCGGGAGACGGGTCGGGCTGTTCCCGGTGGACAACGTGCAGCGGTTCGGGGGAGGAATCCTGTTCGACATCGAGGGCGCCGGCTTCCTCGACTCTCACGGGATCGCCTGGAGTCCCCGAGGCGAGCCGGGGCCGGGCGAGGACGGCTACGACCGCATCCAGTGCGAGCACCTCACAGGACCCTGGTACACGTGGGAGGAACCGTGGTGAGCGGTAGGAAGATCCTCCAGTCGCCGGCATTCTGGGTGGCGCTCACGGTGCCGCTCGTCTTCGGGGTGCTGGTGTTGCCCTGGAAGTACGCCCTGGTGCCGCCGTTCGTCACGATGACCGCCGCCGTCGTCGCCGCGTACGGCGCGTCGGCTCGCGACGCGGCGACGGCGGAGGAGGTCGCGGCGGAGGACGCTAGTTCGCCGGGATGAGGCCGAGGCTGACGGCGATGATGACGAGTGCGCCGAGGAGCACCCGGTACACGATGAACGGGGTGAAGCGGTGCGTGCTGATGTACCGCAGGAACCAGGCGATGGCCGCGTACCCCACGGCGAACGACACGATCGTGGCGAGGATCGTCGGCCCCCAGTCGGGCGCCTGGTCGTCGCCGATCTTGAACAGCTCCAGCACGCCCGACATCAGCACGGCCGGGATCGCCAGCAGGAACGAGTACTCCGCGGCCTCCTCACGCCGGTAGCCGAGCAGGAGACCGGCGCCGGTCGTACCGCCGGACCGGGAGACGCCGGGGATGAGGGCCAGCGCCTGGGCCAGGCCGTACGTCAGGGCGTGCGGCAGGTTCAGGTCCTTGTCCAGGGTCAGCTCGTTGCGTGCCACGCGGTCGGCGACGGCGAGCAGCAGGCCGAAGACGATCAGGCAGGCGCCGATCAGGCGCAGGTCGCGCACGGTGGTCTCGATCTGGTCCTTGAACGCGAGGCCCAGCACGCCGATGGGGATGCTGCCCGCGATGACGTACCACCCCATGCGCGCGGCCGGCTCCTGCCGGAGGTCCGGGGTCCAGAGCGAGCGCGTCCAGGTGGAGACGATGTCCCAGATGCGCTTGCGGAAGTAGATCAGGACGGCGGTCTCCGTGCCCAGCTGGATGACGGCGGTGAAGGCGGCTCCCGGGTCCTTCCAGCCGAAGAAGGCGGAGACCACTCTGATGTGGGCGCTGGAGGAGATCGGCAGGAACTCCGTCAGCCCCTGCACCAGGCCCAGCACTAACGCCTCGAACCAGCCGATCAATGAACGCACCTTCCGGGGAGAGGCCGCGTGGGCGCGGTGAGACCAGGCCGCGCGGCCGCGTTGGCGGGGACCTGCGAGGCTAGCCGAATTCGGGCACCAGAGTGCTCGGCCAGGCGGGGCCGGTGACGCGGGCTCAAGGGGGGCCGGTGACGCGGGCTCAAGGGGGGCCGGTGACGCGGGCTCAAGGGGGGCCGGTGACGCGGGCTCAAGGGGGGCCGGTGATCGCGGGCTCAGACGGGGGTCAGGGAGCCCGTCAGCTCGCGGGCCAGCTCATGCATGCCGCACTGGCGGACGCCGTCGATCATCATGCGGAGGTCCTTGGTGACGCGGGTGGAGCATACGCCCTCGGCCAGCATGACCGCGCGACGGGCCTGCTCGGTGCCGGTGTCGCGGTCGCCCTCGCGGATGCGGAGCACCGCGAGCCGGGTGAGGCAGCGCAGCCCCGTGCGCGTACGGCTCTCGCCGAGCCTGTCGAGCGCCGCGGCCAGGCGCTCGCGCGCTCGCGCGTCGTCGCCGAGCTGGAACAGCGCGAGCCCGAGCGCGCTGTCGTGATGGCCGGGGGAGACGGTGATGTGGTGTGCCCAGTCGGGTGCGACCGCGGGCTCCTCGCGGGCCAGGGCCTCCTCCGCCAGGCCGATGTGCCGGAGGCCGCCCGGCCGGTCGCCCGCCGAGGCGCAGTGGCGGGCGGCGACGGCGTGCACGTTGGCGCGCTCGGCGCTGGAGATGCGCTCGTCCCCGAGCGCGAGGCGGAGGATCTCGACGCCGTCGCGGGGCCTGCCCATGTCGGCGAAGGCGACGGACAGATCGAGCATGGTGTGCGCCCGCAGGTCTCGGTCGGCCCCGCGCGCCGCCGCGTCGAGGGCGAAGGTGAGGAGCCGTGCCGCCCGCTCCATCTGGCCCTGGTCGTACGTCGCCCACCCGACCCGGTCGGCCAGCAGCCCGACTGCCGAACAGAGCCGCTCGCGCGTGGGCTCGGTCATGCGACGGTCTTGTAACTTCACCGCCCATTCGAGCGACCCCCGTGCCATGGCGATCGCCGCGGTGCCCCCGCGGGCGAGGTCCATGCGCATGTAGAGGTCGGCGGCGGCCTCGACGGCCTGCACCTCGGGTAAGCCGACATGGGTCGGCGGCTCGGTGCCGAGGCCTTCGAGTAGACGGGTAAGAGGCTCACCCGTGGCGACCCCCACGGACGCCGCCGCGATGACTGAGAGTAGGCCTCGCCGCTTCATGTCATCGACGGTACCCACTTCGGGGGGGCAGGCATCCGGCGTTCCTGTTGCGGCAAAAGGAACGGTCATGGTGCCCAGAGCGGCCTCGTAATGCCGAATTAACATGGGGGTGATCTCGCGGTCACCCCTCTCGGCCCGGCTGAGGTGACCTGCGGAAACACCCGATATCAGTGCGAGCTGGCCCAAGCTGAGGCCCGCACGCTGACGGGCGGCGCGCAGATCCTCACCAATGGTCATGGTCACTCCACGTGTTGCGGCAACGACGGTGCGGCACCACGGCAACGGTGACACCGAGTCATCAGGACCTAACACTGACCGTAGCGCGGAAGTAACTCGCGCAGACCGATGACGCCATAACTGGCGGACCCACAAGGGCGGTTCGTGTGCCTTGCGGGTCCTTTTGAGATTCGGAAACCGAGGTCCGGTCAGTGCGCGAGCCCACAGCATTTCCCGTCAGCCGGTACGCCGGCTCACCTCCGCCGTTATCCGGGCACCGTCAGCAGGAGGCACGATGAACCCCGCTCAGCTGGACGCGACCGGATGGACGGTCTTCCAGTCGGACACCGGACGCTTCTGGGCCACCCGGCTACGGTTCGACGACGAGATCGAGGCCGCGGGAGTGTGGCGGACGGTGGACGCCGACGACGAGACCGGCCTCGCCGAGCTGATCGCCGAGCAGGAGCAGCGCGCCCGGTCGGCGTCCTGAGCCGCCCGCCTCCGCCTCCGCCCGCCTCAGTCTCAGCCGGCCTCAGTCTCCGGACGGCCGGCGGCGCGGGCCGCGTCCCATCTCGTGACGACGGTCCGCATCTTGCGGCGTCAGAGGTCGGTGCGGGTCTCGGGGTGGCCGGTGAGCTCCCATTGGGTGTGGTAGACGCCCTCGCTGTCGACCTTGCGGTAGGTGTGGGCGCCGAAGTAGTCGCGTTGCGCCTGGATCAGTGCCGCGGGGAGCCGCTCGGCGCGCAGCCCGTCGTAGTACGCGAGCGAGCCGGCGAAGCCGGGGGCGGGGATGCCCCGTCTGACCGCGGCGACGACCACGTCGCGCCACCCGTCCTGGGCCTCGCCCATCTCGGCCGCGAAGTGGACGTCGGACAGCAGCGTGGGAGCGTTCGGGTCCGCCTCGTAGGCCGCGCGGATGCGGTCGAGGAAGCGTGCCCGGATGATGCAGCCACCCCGCCAGATGGTCGCCATCGCGCCGAGGTCGATGTTCCAGCCGTACTCCGCGCTTCCGGCCTGGATCTCGTTGAAGCCCTGCGCGTAGGCGACGACCTTCGAGGCGTACAGCGCCTGTTCCACGTCGTCGGCGAAGGAGGACGGGAGGTCGTCACCGGTGGGGCCGGGCAGGACGCGCGCGGCCTTCCGCATGTCGACGTGGCCGGAGAGGGAACGGGCGAAGACGGCCTCGGCGATGCCGGTGACCGGAACCCCGAGGTCGAGGGCCGCCTGCACGGTCCAGCGGCCGGTGCCCTTCTGCTCCGCCTGGTCGAGCACCACGTCGACGAACGGCTTGCCGGTGGTGCGGTCCATGTGCGACAGCGTCTCGGCGGTGATCTCGATGAGGTACGACTCCAGCCGGCCGGTGTTCCAGGTGCGGAACGCCTGCGCGATCTCGGCGGGCGTCATCCGCACGCCCTTGCGGAGCAGGTCGTACGCCTCCGCGATGAGCTGCATGTCGGCGTACTCGATGCCGTTATGCACCATTTTCACGAAATGTCCGGCACCGTCGGGGCCGACGTACGTGCAGCACGGCACGCCGTCCACCTTGGCCGCGATGTCCTCCAGGATCGGGCCCAGCGACTTGTACGCCTCGGGCGAACCGCCGGGCATGATGCTCGGGCCTTCGAGCGCGCCCTGCTCGCCGCCCGAGATGCCGACGCCGACGAAGTGGATGCCGAGCTCCTTGAGCGCCTGCTCGCGGCGCCGGGTGTCGAGGAAGTGGGCGTTGCCCCCGTCGACCATGATGTCGCCGGGTTCGAGCAGGGGCGCGTACTCCTCGATCACCGCGTCGGTCGACGCGCCCGCCTTCACCATGATCACCATCTTGCGCGGACGCGCCAGCGAGGCCACGAAGGCCTCCGGCGTCTCCGCGGGGATGAATTCACCCTCGTGGCCGAACTCCTCGATCAGCGCCTTGGTCTTCGCGCTCGTCCGGTTGTGCACGGCGACCGTGTATCCGTGCCTGGCGAAGTTGCGCGCCAGGTTGCGGCCCATGACCCCGAGTCCCGTGACGCCGATGACCGCCTGCTGTGCCATGTCCGATCACTCTCCTTCCGATCTAGCAATACGCCGTGGACGGCCGCCGGGTTCGATGGACGTCGGGACGGGCGCGGCATCGTGCCTTCGTGGTCGTTCCGGCTCCCGGGGTCGTCCTGCCGCGTCAGCTCAGGAGCCGGCCGATCGGCGTCTCGTCCAGGTGGCACAGAAGGTCCAGGCAGTCCTTGTACACGACCTCGGCTCCCGCCTCCAGAAGTGATCCGGTGTCGATGCCGCCGGACCGGAGGGCGACGCATCCGACCTTCGCCGCGCGGGCGGCCAGCGCGTCCCACACGCTGTCCCCCACCATGATCGCATTATTCGGTGGAAGGCCCGCCTTGTCGAGCGCCTGCCGTACCGGCTCGGGGTGGGGCTTGGACTTGTCGACGTCGCCCGCGTGCACGAGGGCCGAGACGGCGTCCTGCGCCCCCGTGACGCCTATCAGGCGCTCGGCCTGGTCCTTCGGGGCGCTGGTCGCCGCCACCACGAGCAGGCCGCGATCGGAGAGGGCCTGGAGCAGTTCGCCCGCCCCCGGCACGGGCCGTACCTCGTCGATGCGCGGCTTGTACAGCTCCGCGTGCGTGTCGGAGATGGCCTGGGCCTCCTCGTCCGACACGTCAGGAAGCAGGTAGTCGATCAGATCCCGATCAGCCCGGCCGATGGCTCCATGGATGTCCACCATGAGGACGTCACGACCCTGCCGCCTGAAGCCTTCCCACCACGCGGTCACGTGCAGGTAGTTCGTGTCGACCAGGGTGCCGTCGATATCGAAGATCACTCCGTGTCGCATAGTTCACCATCCCTGAGGTGCCCGGACACTCGCTTCGTCCCCCGTGCCGTTCTGGGGGATCCCGCCGGTCCACCGGCGGGATCGGGCCCTTCACCGAGGGCTTGACCCCACAACAGAGAGCAAGTGACACATGTCCGGATCCGTACCCCGGAGGGCGCGGATGCAACAAGGACGCCTGAGGAGCCGGGAAGGCGATGACGAGCGGGTCACTCGGCCGAGCAGGAGTCCTGCGTCGCGTCGATCCCCTTGAGCTCGTCCTCGGAGACGGGGGCGGCCTTCAGGCCCTTCCAGTCGGAGCCGATGACCAGTGCGAGCCTGGTCGTCGTGACGTTCTTGACCGGGAGGTTGCGCGAGACCAGCAGGTCACCGGCCAGCGTCGGCACCCGGCTCTGCCCGTCCGCGGCGTAAAGGATCGTCGTCTTGGGATACGGCTTGCGCTTCGTGTCGCCGACCTTCACGACGGTGTAGCCGCGCTGCTCCAAGGCGGCGGCGACCTGCGTGCCGAGGCCACCGCGGGTGGTGCCGTTCTGCACCGAGATCTCGATCTTGGACTTCGCGATCTTGCCCTGGCGGCCCGTCTTGATGTGCGAGCCCTCGATCTTCGTGTCGGTAGCCACGAGCTGGAAGAGCCGCTTGGCCTGCGGCTGCACCCACTCGACCCGGCCGGGCTGGGTGAGGGAGTAGCGCCATGGCGTGGTGACGAAGCGGATGTCCCCTGCGGCCAGGCCCTGCGCGCTCCCCGCCAGGTCCTTCATGACTCCCACGGTCAGCCCGGGGTCGGTCGTGACGGACTTGGTGGCCGCGTCGAGGAAGCTGAACAGCTTGGCGGGGTCGCTCAGCGTCGCCCCGCTCATCGCCTTCTTGATCATTGAGGCGAGGAACATCTGCTGCCGCTGGATGCGGCCGATGTCGGAGCCGTCGCCCAGGCTGTAGCGGGCGCGGACGTACCCGAGCGCCTGCTCGCCCTTGACGGTCTGCTTGCCGGCGGGCAGGTGCAGCATCGCCTTCTTGTCGTCGATCGCCTTCGGCACGCAGATGTCGACGCCCCCGAGGGCGTTCACCATGCTCTTGAAGCCGGTGAAGTCCACCTTGGCGTAGTGGTCGATGCGGATGCCGGTGAGCGACTCGATCGTCTTGTAGGTGCAGCCGATGCCGCCGAAGTTGAACGACTCGTTGATCATGCCGAGGTGGGCGCGCTGCCCCAGAAGCCCCAGCTTGGGCTTGGGCGCGCAGGCGGGCAGCTGGACCAGCGAGTCACGCGGGAAGCTGATGAGCAGGGCGTTGTCGTGGTTGGGCGACACGTGGGCCAGGATGATCGTGTCGGTGCGCTCGCCGACCTCCCTGTGGCCGTACTTCACGTTGGCGCCCGCACGCGTGTCGGAGCCCACGATCAGGATGTTCAGGGCCTTGCTGAGCTTGGCCGGGCGCGTGCCCAGATCCTTGGCGTCGACCTCGATGTGTTTGATGTTGCCGCTCAGCTTCGTGTAGGCGCCGACCAGCGTGGCGCCCCCCGCCACCGAAACGCCCGTGACCGCCGCGACCAGGCACCACAGCCACGCCAGGAAGGGCCGCTTCGCCCTGTCGGCCGGACTGTCCGCGGACTCGTCCACGGGCTGGTCAGGGCGCACATCGACAAGCCCGCCGTTCATTGTCCCCACGGAATGGCCAGGGCTGGTGGCCCGAGGCCACGCGCCGACTCCAGGCGCCGGATCCGTCTGCCCGGCAAGCCGCGAGCAAGTCTAGCCATGCCGGTGATATTTGTGGTCCCCTGTCGCGGAATTCGCAGGAAGTCCGCATTTTCCCTGCTGCATCACCGGTAAGAGGGCTCACTCGCCGCGCGGGCGAGACGATGACCCATCCGCTGGGCCGGTCTCTCGACGAAGCGGTAGCTCAGCGCGGCACAGCCGATCACGCTCGTGAAGAACACCGCCTCCCAGACCAGCCGCGTCATGAGCGGGATCCCCGACGGATCGGTGGTCAGACTCCTGATGACCTGCAGGACCAGGGGGTGCAGCAGGTAGATGGAATAACTGGCCAGGCCGAGCCAGACCAGCACAGGTGAGACCGTACGGTGGCGAAGGGCGAGCCCGGCGGCGAAGGTGAGCCAGGCCGCGACGACCGCGGTGGACCAGCTCCACTTGAACGCCTGCTGCCCGGCCTCCGACATGCCCCACCCCGGCCCGAGCCACACCGCCGCCGCGACCGACAGGACGGGCACGAGGCCGATCATCCAGCGTGACCGCGCCCAGGCGACCGGCGAACGCTCCAGGCGGTAGATGGCGGTCCCGCCGAACATCGTCGCCAGGATGATGAGGCTCTGCCACGCGCCCACCCTGCTGTTGAAGGTGAGGAGCACGACGGCGAGCACGGCGATGACCGCCGCGCCTTGGAGCCGTACGTCGCGCTTCGCGCTGAGGACGGCGGCGATCCCGCCGAGGAGCACGACGGCCGCGATCCCGACCACGCTCGCGCCCAGGGCGTGGGACAGCCACCCGGCCGGTACGAGCGCGCCGGCGACGAGCGCGCACACGGCGAAGGTCAGCGAGGTCCCGGCGCTCGCCCGGTGGACGCCGAACACGAACATGGCGGTGACCAGGAGGTAGAACGCCATCTCGTACGAGAGGGTCCAGAAGACGTTGACGACGCTGGGCACCTGGAGCAGGTCCTGCAGCATCGTCACGTGGGCCAGCGTGGAGCTCCATGGCCGCCCGGAGGTCTGCGCGGGGAGGGTGGAGTACACGCCGACGACGGCGAACACGGTGCCGATCGCCGCCACCAGCGCCCACAGGGGGTAAAGGCGGAAGAACCGGGTGATCCAGAAACCCCGCACACTGCCCCGCCGTTCCAGTGAGAGCGGAATGACATACCCGCTGACCAGGAAGAACACCAGCACGCCGTACTGCCCGAAGTCGAACCACGGGCTGATCGAGCCGCGGACCTCCGGCAGGAGGGCGTCCAGCGAGTGCTCGAAGACGACGATCAGCGCCGCGATCCCGCGCAGGGCGTCCAGCCACGACTGTCGGCCGCCTTGCGACGACGGTGACGAGGCCGGCGAGGGTGACGAACGGGTCGCGACATGCATTTGTCCTGTGCTGCCCCAGATGTCCGCGCTCTTAACCACCGGGTCACGCTATTAGTCGAATCTGGATGAAAGATGACAATAGCCGCACTGGAACCTGACAGGACTAGCTCGGGGTCTCCTGGCTGGCGTGGTGGAGGAGGCCCGTGAGCACGTCCTCCAGGGTGACGACCCCGGCCACGGCGCCGCCGTCGTCGACGATCGCGGCGAGCTGGGCGCGGCGCTTGCGCATCGTCGCGAGCACGTCGGCCAGGGTGGTCCTGCGGTGTACGTGGGGCAGGGCGCGGGCCGGCAGGGGTTCGTGCGCCGCGTGGCCGTTGAGGGCGTCGAGGACGTGGAGGTACCCCGACAGCTCGCCCGGCCCGGCGCCGCGTACGGGAAATCGTGAGTGGCCGTAGCGTCCGGCGTTCTCCTGCAGCTCCGCGGCGCGGGTCGTGGCGGGCAGGCTGACGACCTCGCCGATCGGCACCATGACCGACTCCACCGGACGGGCGTGCAGGGCGAGCGTCGCGATCATGCGATCGTGCTCGTCCTGGTCCAGCAGCCGGTGCCTGCGCGACTCCTGGATGAGGGCGGGCATCTCGTCGGAGGTGTAGACCGAGCGGATCTCCTCGGTCGGCGGGATCCTCAGCACCCATAGGACGGCCGCGGCGAGGGCGTTGACCCCGACCAGCACCGGGCGGGTGGCGCGCGCGACGAGGCGCAGGGGCGGCACGAGCCACAGGGCCGCCTGGTCGGGGCTGGACAGGGACAGGTTCTTCGGCACCATCTCGCCGATGATCACGTGTGCGGAGACGACGAGGAGCAGGGCGAGGGTGAAGGCGGTCGGATGGACCAGGCCCACGGGGAGCCCGAGGGCCGCGAACAGCGGCTCCAGGGCGTGGGCGATGACCGGCTCGCCGACGGCCCCGAGCGCCAGCGAGGCGAGGGTCACGCCGAGCTGGGCGGCGGCGAGCATCAGGGGAACGGAGTCCATGGCCGCGAGCACCGCCCCGGCCTTCCGGGAGCCCTCCTTGGCCAGGGGCTCTATCTGCGTGCGGCGGGCGGAGATCAGCGCGAACTCCGCTCCCACGAAGAACCCGTTCGCCGCGAGCAGCAGCACGATGGCGAGCACGTCGAGCAGGCTCATCGGCCCTCCTCGCCTTCCGGGGCGGTGAGCGTGATGAGCTCGATGCGGTGGCGTCGCATGGTGTCGACTCTGAGGGTCCAGCCGTCCACGACCACGCTGTCCCCTGCGTCCGGTATGCGGCCGAGACGGCTGATCAGCAACCCCGCGAGGGTCTCGTACGGTCCTTCGGGCATCTGGAACCCGGTGCGCTCCTCGGCTTCGTGGGCGCGCAGGAGCGCGGGCACGGCCACGGAGGCGCCGGGGGCGAGGAGGGCGTGCTCCGGCTCGGCCGAGCCCTCCTCGGGCAGGTCGTACTCGTCGGCGATGTCGCCGATCAGCTCCTCCGCCAGGTCCTCGACGGTCACGATGCCGGCGAAGCCGCCGTACTCGTCCACCACGACCGCCATCTCCGCCCTGGCCGTGAACAGGCGCTCCTGCAGGGTCGCGAGGTCGAGCGACTCGGGGACCAGCACGGGGGGACGCCGGATCTTCTCCACCCGGGTCTCCTCGCGCAGGGACTCGGGCACGGCGAAGGCGTCCACCACGGAGGCGACGCCCACGATGTCGTCCATCTCGCCACCGGAGACGGGGAGCCGCAGGTGGCGCTCCCGCCTGGCCAGGGTGAGGAACTCGGCGACGGTGTCCCCGTCCGTCACGGTCACGCAGTCCATGCGCGGGGTCATCGCCTCGGCGGCGGTCATGTCGCCGAAGCGCAGAGCGCGGCGGAGCATGGCGGCGGTGCCCGTGGGAAGGGTGCCGGCCTCGGCCGACAGGCTCATCAGCAGGCTCAGCTCGTCGGGGGACCGGGCGGAGGCCAGCTCGTCCTGCGGCTCGGCCCCGAGCGCCCGGACGATGGCGTTCGCGGTCGCGTTGGAGGCCTTGATGAGCGGCGCGAACACCGCCGAGAAGATCCGCTGTGGGGGCGTGGAGAGCCGCGCGACGGCCATCGGGCGCGACAGGGCGGCGTTCTTCGGGACCAGCTCGCCGAGCACCATCTGGCTCACCGTGGCGATGAGGAGGCCAAGCAGCGCGGACACGCTCTCGGTCGCCCCGCCCGGCAGGCCCGGGATCCACTCCACGGCGGGATGGAGCAGCCCGGAGATGGCGGGCTCGGCCACGACGCCGAGCAGGAGCGAGGTGATCGTGATGCCCAGTTGTGCCCCGGAGAGCTGGAACGACAGCCGCCTGATCGCCGCCTGGATGCCCTGGGCCCCACGGTCGCCGGCGGAGGCGAGCCGCTGCACCTCGCTCCGCTCGACGGTGACCAGGGAGAACTCGGCCGCGACGAAGACGCCGTTCGCGATGACCAGGGCCAGCGCGCCCAGCAGGAAGACCAGCTCGACGATCACGGTGTCGTCCTTCCGCGAAGCCCGCGACATCAGTAGATCAGACCGTGCGACATGTTCGGTTCTCCGCCCGAACCGTATCGGCACGGCCATTCCAGGGGGAATGCCGCTCCAGATACCCCTGCGGAGGGCGCCGAACCCTCGCCGCGCGACGAGGCCCACTTGACGCGCAAGGTACTGTAGGGGGGTATGGTTCCAGGACATAAGGGCAGGCTGCGATTGGCGCCCGCGACTTGGGGTCACGCACTATGGGAGACGAACGGGAGGAGACGCCATGACGTCCGTCACCAGGAGGCCGTCCGCCGGGGGCGGCCAGATCGAGCTGGCCATCGGCGGCATGACCTGTGCCTCGTGCGCCTCCCGCGTCGAGCGCAAGCTGAACAAGATCGACGGCGTGACCGCGACGGTCAACTACGCCACCGAGAAGGCCAAGGTCGTCTACGACGGCGAGGTCCGGCCGGAGGACCTGGTCGCCGAGGTCGAGAAGGCCGGTTACTCGGCCGAGCTGCCGAGCGCCGAGCCCGTGACCGAGGAACGCGACGAGCCGGCTCCGCTGAGGCGGCGGCTGATCGTGTCGATCGCGCTCACCGTCCCCGTGATCGCGATGGCCATGATCCCCCCGCTGCAGTTCGACAACTGGCAGTGGCTGTCGCTCACCCTCGCCGCCCCGGTCGTGGTGTACGGCGGCCTGCCGTTCCACAGGGCGGCGCTGACCAACCTGCGGCACGGCACCGCCACCATGGACACGCTGGTCTCGATGGGCACGCTGGCGGCGTTCGGCTGGTCGCTGTGGGCGCTCTTCTTCGGCATGGCCGGCATGCCCGGCATGCGGCACGGGTTCGAGTTCACGCTCAGCCGGGGGAGCGGCGCCGGGAACGTCTACTTCGAGGCCGCCGCCGGGGTGGTCACCTTCATCCTGGCGGGTCGCTACTTCGAGGCCAGGTCCAAGCGCCGGGCGGGCAGCGCGTTGCGGGCCCTGCTGGAGATGGGCGCCAAGGACGTCGCCGTCCTGCGCGCCGGCCGCGAGGAGCGCGTCCCGGTCGAGCGCCTTGCCGTGGGCGACACCTTCGTCGTACGGCCCGGCGAGAAGATCGCCACCGACGGGGTCGTGGAGGAGGGCGCCTCGGCGGTCGACGCGTCCATGCTCACCGGGGAGTCCGTCCCCGTCGAGGTACGGCCCGGCGACACCGTGACCGGCGCGACCGTCAACGCGGGAGGCCGCCTGGTCGTCCGCGCCACCCGTGTCGGAGGCGACACCCAGCTCGCCCAGATGGCCCGGCTCGTCGAGGACGCGCAGAACGGCAAGGCCGAGGTCCAGCGGCTGGCCGACCGCATCTCCGCCTTCTTCGTGCCCATCGTCATCGCCCTCTCGCTCGGCACCCTCGGGTTCTGGCTCGGCACGGGGAACGGCGCCGCGGCGGCCTTCACCGCGGCGGTGGCCGTGCTGATCATCGCCTGCCCGTGCGCGCTCGGGCTGGCCACGCCCACGGCGCTGATGGTCGGCACCGGGCGCGGGGCGCAGCTCGGCATCCTGATCAAGGGCCCCGAGGTGCTGGAGTCCACCCGGCGCGTGGACACGATCGTCCTCGACAAGACGGGCACCGTGACCGCCGGCCAGATGACCCTGGTCGACGTGGTGACCGCACCGGGAGTCGAGCGCGACGAGGTGCTGCGGCTCGCGGGATCGCTGGAAGCCGCCTCCGAGCACCCGATCGCCCAGGCGGTGGCCAGGGCGGCGCTCGCCGGCCGGGAAGACGGCGCGGGGCTGGCCCCGGTGGAGGGCTTCGCGAACATCGAGGGTCTCGGCGTGCGAGGGGTCGTCGACGGCCACGCCGTGCTGGTGGGCAGGCCGCGACTGCTGGGCGGGCACTCGGGCGACCTGCCGGTCGAGCATCGGCGAGGAGAGCCGGCCGAGAGCTCGCAGGGGTTGCCGGCCGATCTGGAGCGTGCCGTCACCGATGCGCGGGCGCGTGGTGAGACCGCCGTCGCCGTCGGCTGGGACGGGCGGGCGCGTGCCGTGCTGACCGTCGCCGACGTGGTCAAGCCGACGTCGGCCGAGGCGATCTCACGGCTGAAGGAGCTCGGGCTGCGTCCCGTGCTGCTCACCGGGGACAACCAGGCGGTGGCGGAGACCGTCGCGGCGTCGGTCGGCGTACCCGTCGGGGACGTGATCGCCGACGTGCTGCCCGCGGGGAAGGTCGACGTGATCAAGCGCCTTCAGTCCGAGGGCCGGGTCGTGGCCATGGTGGGAGACGGTGTCAACGACGCGGCCGCGCTTGCCCAGGCCGACCTCGGCATGGCGATGGGCACCGGCGCCGACGTGGCCATCGAGGCGTCCGATCTGACCCTGGCACGCGGGGACCTGCGGGTGGCCGCGGACGCGATCAGGCTCTCCCGCCGCACGCTCCGCACGATCAAGGGCAATCTGTTCTGGGCCTTCGCCTACAACGTGGCCGCGATCCCGCTGGCGGCGTCGGGGCTGCTCTCCCCGATGATCGCGGGTGCCGCGATGGCGTTCTCGTCGGTCTTCGTGGTCAGCAACAGCCTCCGGCTGCGCCGGTTCGCCCCGCTGTCCTGACCTCGTCGCCGCGCGCCCGCCCGCGCGTGGCCGGTCCCGATGGCCGGGTGAGGGGCGGGCGCGCCGGCCGCGCTCAGGCGTTGTGGATCACGTGCTCGGGGGTGACGCGTACGGTGATGCGCTGCTCGTCCGGGGTCCTGAAGGGGTAGGAGTCGGCGTCGAGGTACTTCTTGGCCAGGCGGTCGATGACCTCGTCGGCGCCCTCCAGCTCGAACTCGGCCTTGCCCGAGACGCTGACCAGGTGGAAAGCGTTGTCGGGGTCGAGCAGGCTGACCGACACCCGGGGGTCCTCGCGCAGGTAGCGCTCCTTGGCCCGCCCTACCGCGGTGTTGAAGATGACGTCGTCCCCGTCGACGTCGACCCAGACCACCGTGCTGTGCAGCGATCCGTCGGGTCGGTGCGCGGTGACCCAGGCGTGCACGGGCCGCGCGAGCAGGGCCTTGGCGTCGTCGTTCAGCTTGCTCATCTGTGATGCTCCTCAAGGTTCGGCGGTTCGCCTCGCCACTGACGAACACGTCCGGCGGCTGGACCATTCCATCCGGCGCGATCGGCACCGGACGCATGCCACGGCCCCCGAAGTCGATGGCCAAAATGGGGATGTGTCCTACTTTGCTCGGTAGGGCCAAACCGTGGAGGTCTGATGGATCGGCTCGGCGACTCCGAAGCGCCGGACGGCTCCGGCCGCCTCAGGAACAGGAGCACCTCGGCGAGCGTCGAGGAGTTCGCCTCGGCCCTGAACGACCTGGCACTCGGCGGCGACGGCTGGCGCTCGATCCTGCGGCGGATCGCGGACGAGACCGGCAGGGCCGCCCGGCTGGTCGGCGTGCACGGCGGCGTCTTCCACGCCACCGACGGTGGCGACGCCACGATGAGCCCCGCCGAGGTGCGCCGCGTGTTCGCCGAACCGGACCCCGTGCGGGTCGTCTGCCCGGACGGATGGGAGGCGCGCGCCCTGGCCGTACGGGCCGGTCAGCGCCGGGTCGGCCTGTTGCTGCTGGCCGAGCCGCTGCCCGACCACGTGCTTCCGTACCTGCGGGCCGCCTCCACGGCCGTGGCGATCGAGGCCGTACGCCGGGACGCCTCGGCCGTGGTCAAGTCGGAGACCGCCAGCAGGCTCATCGACGAGCTGCGCTTCGGAGCGCTGCGGGGCACCGAGGAGGTGACGCGGACGGCGGCGAGGTTCGGGGTCCACCTCGACCAGCCCCACGCCGCCGCCGTCTTCGCCTACGACGGCTCCAACCGGCACACCTGGTCCACGGCCCTGTCCTGGCTGGAGATGCCGGTCCGGCAGAACGGCGTGGAGGGCTGGACCGTGCTCACCGGTGACATCCCCCGTGAGGTGAGCAGGATCCGCGACCGCCTGCAGGGAATGGTGGGAGAGGGGACCGTGCTCGCGGCCACGGGGCCGGTGGTGTCGGGCCCCGCGCGGACGCCGCGCTCCTTCAGGGACGCGGAGACCGTGCTCGGCCTGCTCAGACGGCGTCCAGGGGAGACCGAGCTTCTGCACTCGTCGCTCGGGCTGGCGCAGTTGCTGCTGGCCGTACCGCCCGACCGGCTCCAGGCGTTCGTCGACCAGCACCTCGGCCCGCTCCTGGACCGCCCCGAGCTGATCCTCACGCTCGACGCGTGGCTCTCCACCCGAGGCAGCCGGGCGGCGGTCGCCGACCTGCTGCACCTGCACCGCAACTCGGTGGGCTACCGGATCGGGCAGATCCGGCAGCTCCTCGGCGGCGACCCCCTGGACTCTCCCATGGCGCACCACCTGCACACCGCGCTCACCGCCCGCGAACTGCTCCAGGTGCTCTCTGAGAACAGTGGTGTCACGTGAAACATGCGCGACCCCGTCCGAATGGTGTCACGTGAAACATTCCTCATCAGATCGGGCACGGTAGCGGCCGGAAACCCGATCTTTGGGCTGTGAGCACATGGAGGGCACGCGGACCACGGACGTACCGTCCGAGACGTCGCCCTCAACGCCAAGCTGCCTGGGAGGGAAGGCCCGGCACACGACCGGCACCTGACGCGGCCCGACCGGCGAGGATGCGACGCCGCTCGCGCCGGAGGGTTCGAGGGCCCGCCGACCACGATTGGGGGAAGGAACAAGGAGGAGCTGAAGACCCGACAGGCCTGACGACCCAGGCTGAACGGCTGAAGGAGGCACTGTGCTCGGCAAGAAGCTCACCGAGGCGCGCTGGACGCACATCGCGCTGCCAAGCTGCGACCTCGACAAGGCCATCGAGTTCTACACGACCATGACTCCTCTGGTGGTGGTGTCGACCCACGAGGACAAGGACGGGCGCAACGCCTGGCTCTCCAACGACAAGCAGGTGGCGACGCCTTTCGTGCTGGTGCTCGTGGAGTTCGCCAAGGACAGGGGCACGCCGCAGCCGCAGCTCTCGCCGTTCGCCCATCTCGGCATGGAAGTGCCCCACCGCGAGGACGTGGACGAGATCGCTCGGCGCGCCCGGGAGCTGGGCTGCCTGCACTGGGACCCGATGGAGCTGCCGCCGCCGGTCGGCTACATCTGCGCCCTCAAGGATCCCGACGGCAACGTCGTCGAGATCTCCCACAACCAGAAGGTCTTCGAAGAGGTCCGCACCCTCTGGGGGGAGTGATTTCTCACGGGTGGACGCCCATCGAGCCGAACGCCGGATTCACGAACGGCGCAGGCGACCCGGTCCACCACTCCACTTGATCTCAAATCATCTCGAATTTGTATTTCCCGGATCTTTCACGCAGCGTCAAGCATCAGAGTGAACGTCACGTTCCACATGCGGCACCGGGACGGCCGTTCCGAGGCAAAGGGAGAGGAAGTACCGTGCAGCACACCTCCGCCACGGGATTCGCCGTCCGTCTCACAGATCCGAGCCCTGTCACCGGTCCGGGGCTCGGACGATGAGCCGACCGTTCCGCACCGACGGCTCGTCACCGGGGGCCGGCCTCCGCTGTACCCCAGTCGGCAAGATCCGGAAATTTCTCCATAAGAGGTGATCGATACCGTGGTTCCGCCTACCACCGCGATCGCGGACGTTCTGCAACTGCGCGGGCTCACCGGCTGGCTCAGCCCGCCGCTGCGCCCGATCCACCGATCGCTGGGCCTGCTCGGCAGGGCCCGCACCGTACGGCTCGCGCCGGGGCCGGGGGACAACGGCCTCGCGCCCCTGCACTGGTTGATGGACGAGGACCTGGAGGACCGGGTGGTCGTCGTCGCGGGAGCCCGGGCGGCGGCCGGAGCGGTGTGGGGCGAGATCCTCACCCGCGCCGCCCTCGCGCGGGGAGTGTCGGGCCTGCTGGTGGAGGGCGGGGTCCGCGACGTCAACGCTTTCCGCGACCTCGGCCTGCCCGTGTGGGCGCTGTACGAGGCCACGGCCGGGCCGGGGCCGGAGGTACACGTGGCGTCGGTCGGACGCCCGGTGGAGATCGCCGGCGTGATGGTGGACGAGAGCACCTCCATCGTCATGGACGGCGCCGGGGTGGTCGCCCTTCCTTCGACGGACGTCTTCGCCGACTCCTATATGTACGCGGACGCCGAGGAGGACGTCGTCACGGCGCTGCGCGAGGGGGCCACGCTGGCCGAGGCGCACCGCTACAAGGAGGACATGGTGGCCAAGCTCCGCCGATCCCTGTAAGGCCACCGGCGACCTCGGCCACATCGCGGCGCGACAGCGGCGGAGGCCCTGTGGCATCCGGGGGCTCCGCCGCTGTCGCGGTCGTCTTCTGGCCGGTCCGGCGCCACCTCGGCCCCGCAGGTGTTCGGCAGGCGGGCCTTCGGGCGGCGTCGGCGCTCGGCGGGCGTCAGTGCTTGAAGGCGTTCTTGACGTTCTTGGCGGCGTCCTTCACCCGCTCGCCGGCCTGCTTCACATGGCCCTTGGCCTCGTCGGCCTCTCCCTCGGCGCGCAGCTCGTCGTCGCCCGTGACGTCGCCCACACCCTTCTTGACCTTGCCCTTGAGCTCTTCGGCCTTGTTCGAGATCTTGTCGTCGGCGCCCATGATCTGTCCCCCTTCGGCAGTAGGTCTGTCCGATATTGCCCCTGTCCGGTGCGGGGGTCGGTAAACGCGATCCGGACCTCTCCGGTGCATCAAGATCTGCCATGGTCGTACAAAAGGCCAGGTGGGGGCGGGCTTGCGGCGCGTTGGGACCGCCGGCGCACGCGCCGCTGGAATGGCCTGTTTCAGGGGGGTCAGGGGTGTTCTCGTGGGAAAGGTGATTCCGCTTCCGAAAGGCTCTCGCCCCTGCCGTTGAATGCGGAGATACTCGATCACAGGCGATCAACTGTGCTTTGTGCGGTCCTGGAACATCGTGTGGTCCCGAAACGAGGAAGCAGGAGAATGACCTCTCCCCGGTTGCGCTCGGCCGTGTTCGTGCTCGTCGGCGTCGCGGCGCTCGCCGTGCTCGTGCTGGCGATGTGGTTCGGCGGCGGCTGGCCGAGGGAGGAGATCCCCGGCCTGCCCTCTCCAGGCGTCCTCACCACCCTGGGACTCCCCGTCGTCAGGGTCGTCCACGACGTCTGCGCGGTCGCGACGGTGGGAACCCTGCTGTCGGCCGTGGCGCTGGCGGGCGACGCGGCCTCCAGGCGGGAGATCACCCGCGTCGCCGGGCACTGGGCGCTCGCGTGGGCCGCCAGCGCGGCGGCCACGCAGATCCTCACCCTCTCGGACCTGCTGGGACTTCCGGTCGGGGAGGCGCTGCAGTCGGGTTTCCTGCTCACCTTCAGCATGGAGGTCCCCCAGGGACAGGCGTTCCTGCTGGTGACGCTGCTGGCTCTGGTGATCGCGGGGGCCTCCACGCTGCCGCTCGGCCTGTGGGGCCGTGGCCTGCTGCTCGCCGTCGCGATCTTCGCTGTGCTGCCCCCCGCGTACGTCGGCCACTCCGCCTCGGCCGCGGATCACAACATCGCCGTCTCCAGCCTGATGCTGCACATCGCCGGGGTGGCCGTCTGGGTGGGCGGCCTGTTCGGGGTCGTCGCCTACCTGCGCCGGTCGGACACCCTCGCCCCGGCCGTACGGAGGTTCAGCGCCCTCGCGCTCTGCTGTTTCGTCGCCGTCGGTGTCTCGGGCCTGGTCAACGCCTGGATCCGCCTCGGCTCGCCGGCCCAGCTCTGGGAGTCGCGCTACGGACTGCTGGTTCTCGGCAAGCTGATCGCGCTCGTGGTGCTGGGATGGTTCGGCCTGCGGCACCGCCGCACCACGATCGCGGCCATGGAGACCCCGGGCCCGTCCGGTTCCCGGCCCTTCCTGCGGCTCGCGGCCGGTGAGGTCGGCGTGATGGCCTGTACGATCGCGCTGGCGGTGGGCCTGTCGCGCACCCCGCCTCCGCGCGGGAGCGGGGCCCACGACCAGCACGAACTGCTCGGCTACTCCCTGCCCCCGTTCAGCCCCTGGCGCCTTGTGACCGAGACGCGGCCCGACCCCCTGCTGATCCTCGCCGTGGTGGGCCTCGCGGTGGCGTACCTCGTCGGCGTGCGGCGGCTCGCCCGGCGCGGCGAGTCCTGGCCGGCCGGCCGTACGGTCGCCGCGATGGCGGGCCTCCTCGTCCTGCTGTACGCCGCGGCCGGAGGCGTGTCCGCGTACGGACCGGCGATGTTCTCCATGCACGCGTTCCAGTACGCGCTCCTGGGCACCGTCGGCCCGGCCCTGCTCGCCCTCGGTGCTCCACTGACGCCTTCGCGGGAGGCCCTGCCCCTCCTCGGGCAGGCGGGCGGCGACGCCACGGCGCTCAGGCTGACCCAGCCCCTGGCCGCGATGGCCGCCTACGCCGTGCCCTATCTGCTCCTCTACGTCACCGGGCTGTTCGAGCCCGCCCAGTCGAGCCTCGCGGTGCGCCTCGTCGCCGAGGTCGTCGTGGTGGTGACCGGGACGTGGTTCTTCTGCGTGGCCCTGGGCCTCGATCCGCTGCCCAGGGCCATCAGCTCGGCCGTACGTACGCGCATGCTGATGGGCGCGCTCGCCGTGCAGGCGTGGATGGCCCTGGTGTTCCTGGCCGGGCCGACCCAGGGGCAGGGCTGGTACGACATCCTGGCCATCCCGTGGGCTCCCGGCCGAGCCGCCGACCAGCGGTCCGGCGCCGCGCTGGGGATCGGCCTGTCGGCCCTCACCATCGTGGCGCTGCTGGCGCTCATGGTGATCTGGCGGCGCGGCGCCCGGCGGCGGATGTCGTCCAAGGACACCTCCGTACAGGCGTCCGGTGGGTGGTCGCGTCAGCACGTAGAGTGATCACATGGCGCCGCCACCGCTTCCGGGTCCTCTGGCCCATCTGGCCCCGCTGCTCGACCGGTACGGTTACCTGGTCGTCGGCGCGCTGGTCTTCCTTGAGGACTTCGGGATCCCCGTGCCGGGTGAGACCATCCTGATCGCCGCGTCCGTCTACGCGGGGGCGGGGCGGCTCAACGTCGTGGGCGTCGCCGTCGTCGCCCTGGTCGCCGCCGTCGTGGGCGACAACCTCGGCTACCTCATCGGCCGCAGCGGTGGTCGTGCGCTGATCCACCGCTACGGGCGCTACGTCTTCCTCCCCGAGCGGCGGTTCCAGGCGGCCGAGGCGTTCTTCCGCCGCCACGGCGCCCCGATCATCACCGTCGCCCGCTTCATCGACGGCTTCCGCCAATTCAACGGCATCGTCGCCGGCACCACCGGGGTCGAGTGGCGCCGCTTCCTCACCTTCAACGTCCTCGGCGCGTTCCTGTGGGTCGGGTTGTGGACGACCCTGGGCTACCTGGCGGGCACCAACATCAACAAGATCTACGAAGATGTGGTCCGCTACGAGACCTACGTGCTGTTCGCCGTGCTCGCCCTCATCGTCCTGGCCATAGCCCGCCACCTGATCCGCCGCGCCCGCCACGACCGCGCGGCCCGATGACGCGCCCGTACGGGCTCGTGCGGCGCCGCAGAGAGGGGCCGGTCGTCAAAAGAGCCAGTCGAGGAGGCCGCCGTTCTTGGTCTGGGTGGGGCTCGGGGCGGGCTGGGGCGCCTCGGTGGTCGGCGGGGGCGTCGGCGACGGGCTGGGCTCCGTGGTCGGCTCGTCGTCCTGGATACGCGGGTCTTCCGGCTGCTGTGTCCGGGTGCTGGCCCTCGGCGTCGGCTGGGCGGAGTGGGTCCGCGTGCGCGTCGGCGAGGGGCGGGACGTGGGCTCCTGGGGGGTCTGTGCCCGGGAGGTCGTCGGTGTCGGGGTGGGCGTCTGGCTGGGCTCCGCCGTCGTCTTCTCCGGGGTGACGGCCGGATCGGCCGACGGGGCGGCGCTGGGGTCGGCCGCCGGGTCGTCGGTCAGCTCGGGGTCCAGCTGACCGGCCGGGGAGCAGCCGGCGGCGGACGAGCACGCGGCCTCGGGCTTCGAGCCCACCGAGGACGACACGATCCAGCCGCCCGCGACCGCGAGCACGACGATCGCGATCATGGCGAGGACGAGCCGCTTGTTCTGGCTGCTCTTCTCTTCCTCTTCCAGGTCCTCGCCGGTCCAGCCGGATCCGAGGAAGCCGCGGCGCTCTTCCGCGTCCGGGTCGTGCTCCCCGTCAGGGTCGAAGCCCGCGTCGTCCGGCCGCGCGTATCCATCGGGTCGCTCGTAGTCGTCGGGTCCTTCGAACCTCTCGGGACGGTCGTAGCCCTCGGAACGGTCGTAGCCCTGGGCCCGCTCGTGGTCTGGCCGGTCGAGCTCCCGCGAGTCGTCGCTCTGGTGGGGGTGAGAGGGTTCGTGGCCGGGGGTCCATCCGTCGGACAGCACGTCGCCGTCGGCGCGCTCCGGTTCGCTGGTCCACGCGATGCCCAAAGGACCGGTCTGCTTCAGAGGGTCCTCTTCGAAGGGTCTCGGGGTGCCGTCGCGGTCCATGCCGAACCTCTCTGCTCAGAATCCTGGCCGCGCAAATTCTTAGCAGTTCCGACAGTGGCCTGTCCGGAAACTTCACAGTATTCCCGAAGATTCGTAATCTTCCCATGAGGCACACGCGTCCCAGACCCTGCTGGGCCGCGAAGCCAGAACGATCACCACGCAGGCTCCGTCGAGCCCGCCGGCCGGGCAAAGGTTGTTTCGCCGTTTCCGCGTGCTTGCCGCTCACGCGGGCGGAGGCGCCGTTTCTTGACTCGGGGTTTACAGGGGTGCTCCTGGCGGGCCGGAAGCCTCCGGTCTCGACGGGCCGGGATACCGCACGGGCCGACATCGTCGTACGTTAGTCATGTGTGGTCACGATGCGTGTGAAGGCGCAGGTGGCGGGCAGGGCCGAACGTCCCGCGGGGAGGCGTCGTAAGACCCTGTCGGGTGGCATCGGGCGTACCCGACTCTGGATGAAGATTCCCTGACAGGGAGGTTCACCATGCGATCCTTGGCCAGGTGGACGACAAGGTGTGTTCGCCGGTACCGGTTCGACCGCAACCCGCTGCGTCGGCGCTCTGACCGGATCGAAACCGTCGTGGTGCTTCTCACCCTGCTGGCCCTGTTGGTCTGTGTGTGGCCCGCTGTCCTCGCCGCCCGCGCCGTCTACGGCCGGGGTGTCGTGGCCGAGCGTGTCGAGCCCGGCCAGCGCAAGGCGGTCACGGCCGTACTGCTGGAGGACGCGGCCAGTACGAGCGCGGTCTCCTCCCAGGGGGCCGTCCTCGGCATCAAGGCCAAGGCGCGGTGGTACACGCCCGACGGCCGGGTGCGTACGGACGTGGTGACCGTGCCCGCGCACGCCAAGGCGGGGTCCGCGCTGGAGATGTGGATCGACTCGTCAGGACGTCCGACGGCGCCCCCGCGGACGCACTCCCAGACGGTCGCCGACGCGGTGGTGGCCGGGTTCGGCGTCGAGACCGGGGCGGCGGGCCTGCTGTTCCTGAACCTCGCGCTCGTCCGGTGGATGCTCGACCGCCGTCGCTACGACGACTGGGACAAGGCATGGACCTCCGCTCACGACCGGTGGCGGCGCCCGAGGCAGCCGTGACGAGGAGCACCATGAACGGACACGTTGTCGTGGGCGTCGACGGCTCACAGGGCGCGCTGGACGCCGTCCGGTGGGCCGCGGACGACGCCGTACGTCGTGACCGTGAACTGCGCGTCGTCCACGTCACCGAGCCGTGGATCTTCGACCAGTCGCTGGGCACGCCGCCCGGGTTCAAGGACTCCCTGTCACGGCAGTCGAGGGGCGTGCTCGCCGAGGCCACCAAGGCGGCCCACGAGCGGGTCCCCGGGCTTCTGGTCGAGTCGGCGTCGCGCACGGGCAAGGTGCGCACGGAACTGCTGAACGAGGCGCGCGACGCCCACGAGCTGGTGGTCGGCACCCGGGGCCTGGGCGGGTTCATGGGGCTGGTGCTCGGCTCGGTCTCGATCGGCGTGGCCGGCCACACCGAGTGTCCGGTCGTCGTCGCCGGTCACCCGCAGGAGACCGTCCACGGGGAGGTCGCCGTGGGTCACGACGGGTCGCCGGAGTCGGAGGGCGCGCTGGAGTACGCCTTCGAGGAGGCCTACCTGCGGGGAGCCCGGCTGCGCGCCGTCTACGCATGGCAGATGTCCGTCTATCTCCCGATGTTCGCCAGTTACACCCCTGACCTCGAAAGGGTCTACGACATGGGCAAGCTCGCGGCGAAGGAGCAGCTTGCCCCGTGGCGTGACAAGTATCCGCAGGTGGAGGTGAACGACGCGACGGTTCGCACTCACCCTGTCGAGGCCCTGTCCGAGGCGTCGTCGATGGCCGACCTCGTGGTGGTCGGCTCGCGGGGAAGGGGCGCCATCGGCTCGGCCGTACTCGGTTCGGTCAGCCATGGAGTGCTCCACCATTCGTACTGCCCGGTCGCCGTCGTGCGATCACGGCACTCCCCCTCGGCGCCCGGCGGCCAGGGGAGCGCGGGCGCATGAAACAGAGCCTGCGTCTCGGCCATGTGGCGGGCATCCCCGTGGGAGCCCACTGGTCCACGGTGATGATCGTCGTCCTGATCGGGGGGGTGCTGGCGACCACGGTGCTGCCGCAGGCGGTCAGGGACCAGCCTCCGGCCCGGTACTGGATGATCGCCGCCGCCGCTTCGGTCCTGTTCCTCGGCTCGCTCCTGGCGCACGAGCTCGCTCACGCGCTCGTCGCCCGCCGAAGGGGCGTGCCGGTCAAGTCGATAACGCTGTGGCTGCTCGGCGGCGTGACCGAGTTCGCGGGGGAGACCAAGACGCCGAAGGACGAGTTCCAGGTGTCGGTCGTGGGCCCGCTGGTGAGCTTGGCCCTGTCGGGCGTCTTCTACCTGGCGGTCCTGTTCCTCCACGGTCCCGAGCTGGTCGTCGCCGCCGTACGGTGGCTCGCCCTGATGAACGCCGTGCTGGCCGTCTTCAACATGCTTCCCGGCTCCCCTCTTGACGGGGGACGCGTGCTGCACGCGGCCCTGTGGCACATGCACGGCGACCGGGTGCGCGCCGACCGTTCGGCGGCCAAGGCCGGGCAGGTGCTCGGCATGTCACTGATCGCGCTCGGCGGCATGGAGCTCATCCTGCTGGCGTCGACCGGGGGGCTGTGGCTGATGCTGATCGGCTGGTTCCTGGTCGGCGCCGCCCGGAGCGAGGGCCTGGTGCGGGCCGCTCACGAAGGGCTCAAGGGCTGGCGGGTGCGCGACGTGATGACCACCTCGCCCGATGTGGCCCCGGCCTGGCAGGACATCGATGACTTCATCACGGGCGTGGCGGTGCGCTCCCATCAGACCGTGTTCCCCGTCGTGGACTTCGGCGGGCATTCGGCGGGGACCATCTCCCTGGAGGCCCTCACGGCGATCCCGCCCGACCAGCGGCAGGACAGGCGGATCGCGACGGTGGCGCGGCCGCTGCCCCCCGGCCACCTGCTCTCCCCCGACGACGACGCCGCCCGCATCCTGGAGCCGACGGCCGTCACCGGCGAGCTGATGGCCGTGGTCGCGGAGGCGGGGCACGTCGTGGGCATGGTCACCACCGCCGACCTGACCCGAGCCCTCCAGCAGGCGGTCCTGCGCACCACCACCTCACGCCAGGACATCCAGCGGGACGCCGAGCAGCCCGGCGACACCCAGCAGGACGCCGAGCAGCCGGGCGACACCCAGCAGGACGCCGAGCAGCCGGGCGACACCCAGCAGGACCACCCGGGCCAGGCCCTGCACGGTCCGGGAGCCTGACTTCACCCGCGCCGTAGGCCGGGCATGGTGGGGATCCGCTTCCCGCCTCGGGGCGATCGCGTCAGGCTTCAGTCTTCACGGCACCGGAGCAACAGCATGGCCGCGTCGTCGTGCAGCGGCGCGTCGACGTGGGCGACCAGATCGAGCCGGAGCGCTTCGAGGGCCGCCTCGGGGTCGTCGTCCTTCAGCAGGAAGGCACGGTCGGTGAGCGGGTAGAACCGGCCCGAGCGGTCACGCGCCTCGATCACCCCGTCGGTGTACAGCAGGATCTGGTCGCCGGGGCCGAAAGCGACCTGGTGCGGGTTGGGCCCCTCGACCTCCAGCACGGCAAGGCCGAGCGGCGGCGCCGTGTCCGCCGGCTCCGCGAGCGTGATCTTGCCGTCGGCATGGAGGATCAGCGGCGGGGGATGGCCGTAGTTCAGCAGCGTGAGCTTCCCGCCGGGATCGGCGTCGAGGAGGATCGCCGTGACGAACTCCTCGCCAGACAGCCGCCGGTTGAGGGCCTTCTCAAGCCGTCCGCTGACGGCGCGCAGGTCGGGCTCGTCGTGGGCCGCCTCGCGGAACGCGCCGAGGACCAGCGCCGCAGTCTCGACCGCCTCCAGGCCCTTGCCCTGCACGTCTCCGACGATCGCGCGGACCCCGGTGGGGCCGGTGACGACCTCGTACAGGTCGCCGCCGATGCGCGCCTCCGCGTTCGCCGAGGTGTAGGACACGGCCGCGCGCAGGTGGCCCGCACGCCGGGGAACCGGCCGCAGCAGCACCCGCTGCGCCACCTCGGCCACGGACCGCACGGTGGCCAGCTCGCGCTCGCGCCGCTGCCGCCCGACGGTGGCGAGGATGCTCGCCGCCGTGACCCCGACGATCGAGACCAGGCTCATGTTGCTCTGCCTGTCTCCGAGGATGTGGTTGTACAGGGCCAGCAGCAACGACAGCACCAGCGCGACGACGCCGATCACCACGGTGCGGCGCACACCGCCCACCAGGCTGGCGAACGCCGGGCCGACGGCCAGCAGGGAGAGGTAGCCGAGGTCGGGGCCGGTCATGAGGTCGACTACGGCCACGATGCCCAGCGAGGCGAAGGGCAGCGACCCTATGAGCCGCCGCGCTCCGCGGTTGACCGCACTCATAGGCGCTCCGCGGCCGTGACGGTGGATATACGACCGGGTTCGCTCGTCACAGGGTGCCTCCCGTCCGCTCACCACAAAAATCATCGACGACCATAAAAGGGGATAATTTAGACCAGTCCCCGCCTACGCGAGTAAGCACCTCGACGACCTCACAGCACGAACGAACTGGACGCTCTCAGCGCCTGAAAGCCGGACCGAGCCTGCCCGAGCGCGATTCGAGCCGGGAGGTCTCTGAAGGCCTCATGAATCGAACCTTACTCTGGGATGGCCCAACTGGGACCGATTCGATATAGGTCTTCGACTTTCCCGCTTTCGGTCGCGCTCGTAAAACCCCGAATTACCCAAAAAAGCGAAATATCGTGATTAGGTGGGAAATTAAGGCGGGCTGAGGTCGGGTCATATCTCTGATCGCCGGCGGACGACGTGCTTCAGCTGGAGCTCGTCGAGAAGGTCCTGGGTCGCCACGGCGATGACGTCCACGGCCCGTTCGAAGGCCTCCGCGTTACGCGCGGACGGGGACCGAAAACCCGAGATCTTGCGAACGTACTGCAGCGCGGCGGCCCGTACGTCGTCATCGGTGACGTCGCTGGTGTAGGGCTCACGAAGGGTCTTGATACTCCGGCACATGACAGGACGGTACGTCATGCCGCCGGGGGACGCGCGCACGTGGTGGCGGAGCCAGGGGTGACCCCAGCGAGCGCGGGCCCGCGTCGCCGCGGAAGGGTGGTCATGCGCCCGTACGGCGCGCATGACCACCCTCGGACGGATCAGAGGGCCGGACGTCCGTGAGCGTCGGCACCGGACGGCGGTGCCGCGACGCGCGCCGCGACCGTCGCGCGGGTGTCAGGACCGGGCAGGTCACGGCTGAACCCGTAGACCACGGCCGCCGTCGCGATGGCCCCGGTGTTCAGGGCGAGCGCCTTGTCGTTGATGTTGGCGATCGTGTCGCACGCCTGGTGGTAGCAGGAGTCGTAGGCCTTCCCGGCGGTGCCGCCGAAGAGCGCCTGCTCCGCGGGGGTCTTGATGCCCTCGGCGCCGGTGAACACGCCACCGGAGGGGATCCCCGCGTCGATGAACGGGCCGTAGTCGGAGCGGCCGTCGAAGTCGGTGCCCGCATGGCCCTGGCGGAGGGTGTCGAAGTACTTCTCGAAGAGCTTCTCGATCTCGTCGGATCCGGGCGGCCCGGCAGGCGCTCCCGTGGCGTCGGAGTCGTCGCCGTCGTAGATCTTGATCGCGTAGTTCGGCGAGGCCACCATGTCGAAGTTGAGGTACAGCTTGGTCTTCGCCCGCTCGTCGGCCGACAGGCTGCCGACGTAGTGCTCAGAGCCGAGCAGGCCGAGCTCCTCGGCGCTCCAGAAGGAGTAGCGCAGCTTGTTCCTGGTGGGGATCTTGGCGAGCTTCGTCGCCACCTCCAGGATCGCCGCGGTGCCCGAGCCGTTGTCGTTGATGCCGGGCCCGGCCGGGACGCTGTCCAGGTGGGCGCCCAGCTGGACGACCTTGCTCGCGTCGCCCCACCTGGAATCGGCGATGACGTTCTGGGTGACACGCAGCTCGCTGGTGGTGTCGGTCCTCAGCCGTACGACCGTGCCGGCCGGGCTGGACAGCTCCTGTCCGACGGCGAAGCTGGTGCCGACCACCGGGATCGTGACGGTGGGTTCCCCGAGGCTGCCCTGCAGCGTGTCGGTGCGGCCCGGCTGCCCCTCGTTGAAGAGGATCACCCCGGCCGCGCCCGCTGTCTGCGCGTTCTCCGCCTTCACCTGGAAGGTGCAGGTGCCGCGCTGGAGGAGGGCGATGTTCCCCGGCGTGAAGCCGGCGAAGTCGCTCGCCTCGCACCCCGAGGTGGAGCCCGGCGCCGGGGCCGGCGGCAGGGTCAGGTCGACGTTCTGGACGGGCGCCGTGACGTCGCCGGAGCCGGAGTAGGTCATGGTGGCGAACTCGCCGACCGTGCTTCCGTCGGCCGGGGTCGGGGCGTAGATCTTCGGTTCGGGGGAGATCTGCTGCAACAGCGCGGTGGAGTGCTCCTGGAAGTACGGGAACTCGAACGGCTGGATCGTCACCTTGTAGCCGGCCTTCCTGAGCTGGCCGGCGACGTAGTCACGCGAGGCGCTGAAGCCCGGCGTCCCCGCCGCCCGCGTGCCGCCGTTGGCGTCCGCGATCTGCTGGAGCTGCCGGAGGTGCTGCTTGACCCCTGGCGCGGTGACCGTGCGGGCCAGCTGGGTGAGGTCGGGGTCGGCGCCGACCGGTAGGGCCGTGACCAGGGGGAGTATCAGGGCGGCTGTCGCGGTGGCGATGCCCGCCCCCTTGCGGAGGGTGAAGCGCATTCAGCTTCTCCTTCAGATCCAATGGATGAGTCCCCGAATTGCCGCTGACGCATGAACGTAGCCGGAGTTGACCAATTCGTGAAGGGGTGCCGCCTCATGTAACGGTATTTCGTGAAAAAACGCCAAATGATCGTTTAGGCGGTTTCATGGCTGCCAAGCGCGATGGCTCTCCAGGTATCGGGGTGCGGGCCGCAGGCAAAGTCCCCGCCAAGCGGCGTTACCGGGCACGAAGGGCAGGGGATGGGCCATACGTTCCTGACTCACGGAGGGCGCTATGGCGCAGAACACGACCACTGTCCCGGATGGCAGATCATCAGGTCAGACGGTGAAGGCCCGGCGTCCGGCCGCGTCGAACGGCTCGGCGGGCGAAACGCGGCGGACCGCCGCCTCGCGGCCGTCCGCCACCGCGAGCAAAGCCGGCAAGCGGCCGTCCACCGCCGAGGGCAAAGCCGGCAAGCGGCCGTCCACCGCCGAGGGCAAAGCCGGCAAGCGGCCGTCCACCGCCGCGAGCAAGGCCGGCAAGCGGCCGTCCGCCTCCGAGGGCAAGGCCGAGAAGGCGCGGAAGCCCGCCGCCACCGGAGCTCGGGCGGAGAGCACGCGGCGGTCCACCCCGTCGGCACGTACCGTGATCGCCCAAGCCGAGGCGAGCAAGCCGTCGGTCACCCTGCCGCTGGTCGGCAGGGTGACCATGCCGCCGCCGAACCGGCTCGCCTTCTACGCGGCGCTTGGCCTGCTCACGGCCTTGGAGATCATCGAGTGGCCCATCGCGGTGGTCATCGGGGTCGGCCACTTCCTCGCCGAACAGCACGTCTCCCGCGCGCTCCAAGGAGTCGGGGAGGCCGCGGAAGCGGTGTAGGGATAGGAACGTGAAAGGTGGCGCGCATGGGGAGATCGGCCTTCTGCCGCTACATCGTGGCCGGCGCTCTGGCGGGAGCGGCGGGTACGGCGGCTCTCTACGTGGTGACCTACCTTGACCAGGCGGTACGCGGCCGGCCGTCCAGCGGCCTGCCCGCTCAGACCGCGGGAAAGCTCGCGGAGACTGCCGGGCTGTATCTCGGGGAGGGGCACCGGGCCGAGAGCCGCAAGGAGGGGATCGGCGCCCTGCTCGGGCTCGGGACGGGAGTGGGGCTGGGCGCGGCCTACGGGGCGCTTCGCATCCGCGTCCACGACGTGTCCGTCCCGGTGGCGGGCGTCGGCGTCGGGCTCGCGGCGACGGTGGCGGCCAATGTGCCGATGACGGCCCTGGGCCTGACCGACCCGCGCACCTGGGGCACGGTGGGCTGGCTGTCCGACCTGATCCCCCACCTGATCTACGGCCTGGTCACGGTGTACGGCTTCGAGATGATGGCCGGCCAGGCCGGACCCCGGAAGAGAAGCTCCTGACGTGCCAGAAGGCCGGCAGCCGATGGCTGCCGGCCCGCTCGGTGGTTACTTGGTGCTGTCGGCCAGGTCGACCAGCGCGGTGGCGGTACGGAAGAACTTGTTGCGCCCCATGTCGCCGACCGTGTTGATCCGGAAGGCCTCCTTGAGGAGCTTCGCGTCGCCCTCGCTCACCCCGGCCAGCGCGGACACAGGGGCCTTGACAAGTTCCGTGAGGCTCTTGTCCTCGTATTCTTTGTCGAGCAGTTTGGACAAATCTGCGATAGTCGGCATATATCCCCCAGTGATGGCACCGCCCGGCTGGAGCGTCGGGCACTGAAGACTTTCCCCGTCGAAATGCATGGCACGGACATCTACCGACATGACCCAGCAAAGACGCGGAGATGACGGGGGGTACGGCCGCGCGGGCCGTACCCCCTCGTACCCCCTCGTGCGCCCTTACGTCAGGGAGCGGTGCAGGTGTAGGCCGACGGCACCTGGGTGTTGCCGTTCGGGCGGCTCGCCTGGAAGCCGAAGGACGTGGACGCGCTGGGCGCCAGCGACCCGTTGTGGCCGGCGTTCCGCGCGGTCACCTTCTGCCCGCTGATCGTGAAGGTCGCGTTCCAGGATCCCGTGACCGTGTGGCCGGCCGGGAGGGTGAAGGTCACCGTCCAGCCGGTGATGGCGGCGGTGCCGGTGTTGGTGACGGTCACCGGCTGGATGACGTAGCCGTTGTCCCACTGGCTCTGGGTGGTGGCGGCGACCCCGCACCCCGTGGTGCCCCCGCCCCCGCCGCTGGTCGTGGTGAAGGTGACCAGGCCGGAGTTGCCGGAGAGGTTCCCCGCGCCGTCGCGGGCGCGCACGTACACCTGGTACTGCGTGCTGGGGGACAAGCCGGTCAGGGTGATCGAGTTGGTGGTGGACTGGCCGAGCTGCGGGTCGGTGGCGCCCTGCTCGCGGTAGACGTTGTACCCGGCCAGGCCGGACCCGCCCGCGTCGGTGGAGGCGGTCCACGACAGGGTGGCGCCGGTGGAGGTGATCGCGGACGCCGCCGGGGTGCCCGGGGTGGTGGGCGGCGTCGTGTCCGTGGTGCCGCCGGTGTAGATGGCCGCCTGCTTGGACGTCGACGCGATGCCGTTCGCGCCGTTGAAGATCCGCGTGCCCCATGACGTGAGGCTGCTCGTGTTGAAGTTGTTCACCATGTCGAGATAGGCGACGTCACTGCTGTTGCCGCTCCACGACCAGCCGATATAGCCGACCCCGCGCGCCTGCGCCTGGGCCATGATCGTGTCCTCGTCCGGGTTGCCGTCGGAGTGGTTGAACCCGAACTCGCCGATGACCAGCGGCAGCCCGGCCGTCTGGAAGCTGTCCAGGTAGCTGTTGATCTCCGCCGCCGTGTCGAAGACGCCGTACATGTGGATGGAGAACACGGTGTTGCGCTGCGGGTCGGCGTTGAACACGCTCGCCGCGGTGTCCCGCATGGTGAAGGCCCAGTCCTGTCCCCAGTTGGGCGCGTCGACCATGAGCAGGTGCTGGAACCCGGCGTTGCGCATGCGGGTGATCGCGCTGGTGGTGGCCTGCGTCCAGTTTGGGGTGACGCTGTTGTTGCCGACCGGCTCGTTGCCGATGTTGATGACGACGTAGTTCTCCTGGCCGGTCAGCGCGCTCTGGACGCTGATCCAGTAGTTGACCGCCGCGTCCAGAGTGACCGCGCCGCTCTGCTCGCCGTATCCGGTGGTGTCGTGGTTCTCCAGCACGCAGATCAACCGGTTCGCCTTGCACTGCGCGACCACGTTGGCCACGTCACTGGCGCTGTTGGCCGTCCATCGCCCGCCGCTCAGCACCACGCGCACCGTGTTGGCGCCGAGGGACTTGATGCCGGCCAGGGAGGACGTCGTCTGGGTGGGGTACCAGGCGTGCGGGTGGCTCGCGCCGCGCATGACGAAGGTGCTGCCGGCGGCCTCGACGATCTTCGTGCCGTTCACGCGGAGCCCCACCGCCGCCTGCGCGGGCTGCACCGCGACGAGCGTCGAGAGCACGAGGGCGAGCAGTGAGAGGACCGCCGCCTCCGCCATCCGTAGTCGCTTTCTCATGGGTCACCTTTCTTTTTGGGGTTCATTAACCGGTTAAGTCGCACGGCGAGCGCCGGGGAGATCGTCGGTTGCGGGAGCGCGCCCATCGTCTGCGGATTCGACGGACATGTACAGCGCGTGCCGGCCGCGTGGGCGGGCCGTACGGCGTGAGCGGCGCGGCGCGAGCCAGGGAGGCGCTCGCGACATCGGAAGACGCGGCCGTCCCGGAACGGGCGGGCCGTCAGCGGGCCGCTTCGGGCCGGTGAATCCGCTGAAACTTTCAGCTTCCCGCGCGGGTCACCGGTGGTGCGACGCCTCCCGCGCGGTCAGAGGAGGCGGGGTGCCTCGCGGGCGTCCCCCGAACGGCTCCCGGCGTTCAGAGGCATCTCCAGCAGCTGGCCCGGCCAGTCGCCGACCATGAACGTCTCGGACCTGGTGAATCCCTGGCCCTCGTAGTACTTGACCAGGCGGCCGTCACCACCGGCGTAACAGTCGACCCGCAGCAGCGACACGCCGAGCTCGACGGCCTCCTGCCTGGCGCGCCGGAGCAGGGCGGCGCCCACCGCGTGCCCGGCGAACGCCTGGTCGATCACGAGCGCCTGCACGTACAGCTCGGGCTCGGAGGCCGGGGCGATGTAGGAAATCGGCGCCCCGAGCACCGCGCATCCGGCGGGCCGGCCTTCCACCTCGGCGATGCGCATGCCACCGGAGGCGGCGTGGGCGGTGACCAGCTCGACGCGGGCGGGGTCGGACGAGAACGGCTCGCCGCCCCACTGTCCGGTGCGGCCCTCGGCGGCCAGCCACGCCACCGCGCTGTCGTACATCGCCAGAACCGCCGGGACGTCCTCGGCGCGACCGCTGCGGATCCTCACGCCACGGATCCTAAGGGCCCCGCCCAGACCACGCCCATCCCGGACGGCCCGCCGACCGGGCTCATCCGACCGGGCTCATCCGACCGGGCTCATCCGACCGGGTCCAGCCGGACGGCCCGCCGACCGGGCTCATCCCATGTGTGAGACGATTCTGAGCGTCCTGCACGCCAATATGGCTTGCCGGCCGCGCCTCCGGGTCACCTTGGAGTTCGTCAGTGAGATTCCCCGTCATCCGAGCGCTGCTGGCGCTCTTCCTGGCCGGTGTGGTTCTCGGCCTCGGCGCCCAGCCCGCTCTTGCGCACGACAGCCTCAAGAGCAGCTCACCGGCCAAGGACGCGACCGTCTCGCGGCTCGACCAGATCGAGCTGGAGTTCAGCGCCCACGTGAGCTTCCCGGTGGTCGTCCTGCACGACGCCGCCGGGCGGCGCTTCGAGTCCGGTCCTCCGCGTACCGACGGCCCGAAGGTCTTCGAGAGCGTCGCAGGCCCGCTCCCGCCCGGCGGTTACGTCATCGCCTGGCGCGTCGTCTCCTCCGACGGGCACCCCGTGGAGGGAGAGATCCCGTTCACCGTCCAAGGCTCGCAGGCGGGGACGGCCGCACCGACGGGAGCGCCGGCCGGGGGGAGCACCGCCCCGGCATCGGCGCCCGCCGACCCGGAGCCACAGGCGGGCGTGCCCGTATGGGTCTGGGCGGGCCTCGGCCTGCTCGTGATCGTCGGAGCGGCGGTCCTCCTCGTCGGGCGCGGGTCGCCCCGGACGGATGAGGAGGCCCCGGTCGGCCACGACCCCGCGCCGGATTCCACGCCGGACGGCGAGCGGGAGCCGTGACGGCGCTTGGACGTCTCGGCCGGCGAGCCCAGTACCTGGTCCGCAGCGACAAGAGCGGCGGGACCGCCGTGCACAGACCGTCCGCGCTGCGCAAGAAGACCTGAGATCAGGGATCCTTGGGGCCTCCTTGGTCCCCTATCTCCACAGGGGGCGGGAACGTGGCCCGTGCTTGACGCGCATACGGGCATGCCGTGAGGCGCGTGAGGCACCCGGCGTAGGGATCGCGTCAAGATTCACCTTTGCGGCGTATGGAAGCCGTCAAGACCCACCAACAGCCTCAAATCACGCGATTTGCTGACTATGGAGACCGCCCGACCTGGGCGGTCGGAAGCATGTTCGTCCGGATTTGAGGAGTGGGGATGGCTGACGTCATCTTCGTTGCCCTGACGATCGCGATATTCGTGGTCATCGGGTTCGTCGTCAAGGCGGTGGAGCGCCTGTGAGCGCTGCCAACGCCGCCGGGCTGGTGGTCACCGCCGGCCTGGTGATCTTCATGGTCGCGGCCCTGCTGTTCCCGGAGCGCTTCTGATGTCGACCGCCACAGCGGGGATCCTGTTCATCGGATCCCTCGTCCTCGCCCTGGTGCTGACGCACCGTCCGCTGGGCGACTACATGTACCGCGTCTACAGCAGCGCGAGGCACCTGGCGCCGGAGCGGGTGATCTACCGGCTCGTCGGCGTCCAGCCGGACGCCGAGCAGCGGTGGAGCGTGTACGCCCGCAGCGTGCTGGCCTTCTCGGCCGTCTCCATCCTGTTCCTCTACGCCTTCCAGCGTCTGCAGGACAAGCTCTTCCTGAGCCTCGGCTTCACCGCGGTCCCCGACCACATCGCGTGGAACACCGCCGTCAGCTTCGTCACCAACACCAACTGGCAGGCGTACTCGGGCGAGTCCACGATGGGCCACCTGGTGCAGATGTCCGGCCTGGCCGTGCAGAACTTCGTGTCTGCCGCCGTCGGGATGGCCGTCGCGATGGCGCTGGTCCGCGGGTTCGCCCGCAAGCAGACCGAGAACCTCGGCAACTTCTGGGTCGACCTGGTCCGCGGCACGGTGCGCATCCTGCTGCCGATCGCCTTCGTCGGCGCGATCGTCCTGGTGGCGGGCGGTCTGATCCAGAACTTCTCGGGCGTCCACGAGGTCGCGAGGCTCGCCGGGGGCACCCAGGGCATCACCGGCGGCCCCGTCGCCAGCCAGGAGATCATCAAGGAGCTGGGCAACAACGGCGGCGGCTTCTACAACACCAACTCCGCCCATCCCTTCGAGAACGCCAGTAGCTGGACGAACTGGATCGAGATCTTCGCGATCCTGGTGCTGCCGTTCGCGCTGCCCCGCACGTTCGGCCGGATGGTAGGCGACCGGCGGCAGGGCTACGCGATCGTCGCGGTCATGGGCATCCTGGCCTTCTCCAGCGTGGCCCTGCTCACCGGGCTGGAGCTCGCGCACAACGGCACGGTCCCGCAGGCCGTCGGCGCCGCGATGGAGGGCAAGGACGTCAGGTTCGGCGTCGCCAACTCCGGCACCTTCGCCGCGGCCACGACGTTGACCTCGACCGGCGCGGTCAACTCCTTCCACGACTCGTTCACCGCCCTCGGCGGCATGGTGACGATGGCCAACATGATGCTGGGGGAGGTCGCGCCCGGCGGTGTGGGTGCGGGCCTGTACGGCATGCTCGTGCTCGCGGTGATCACCGTCTTCGTCGCCGGCCTCATGGTCGGCCGCACGCCCGAGTACCTCGGCAAGAAGATCGGCGCCCGAGAGATCAAGCTGGCGTCGATGTACTTCCTGACCACACCCGTGCTCGTGCTCATAGGCACGGCCCTGGCCATGGGATCGCCGACGCAACGGGCGAGCATGCTGAACGGCGGGCCACACGGCCTGTCGGAGGTGCTCTACGCCTTCACCAGCGCCTCCAACAACAACGGATCGGCCTTCGCCGGACTGACCGTGAACACCCCGTGGTACGACACGGCGCTCGGCCTGTGCATGGCGTTCGGGCGCTTCCTGCCGATCGTCTTCGTCCTCGGCCTGGCGGGCTCGCTGGCCAGGCAGGCACCCGTGCCGGCGTCGGCGGGCACGCTGCCCACGTACCGGCCGCAGTTCGTCGGCATGGTCGTCGGTGTGACGATCATCCTCGTCGCGCTGACCTTCCTCCCCTCCCTGGCGCTCGGGCCGCTCGCAGAAGGAATCTCGTAATGGCAACCCCAGTGCTCCATGCGCCGGGCCGTACACCCGCGCCGGACAAGAACGGCAAGGTGGGGGGCGGCCTGCTCGACCCCAGGCAACTCGTCACGTCCCTGCCGGACGCGCTGCGCAAGCTGAACCCCGCGACGCTGTGGCGCAACCCGGTGATGTTCATCGTCGAGATCGGCGCGGGCTTCACCACCGTTCTCGCGATCACCAGCCCTTCGATCTTCGCCTGGTCCATCGTGGTGTGGCTCTGGCTGACCGTCGTGTTCGCCAACCTCGCCGAGGCCGTGGCCGAGGGCCGGGGCAAGGCGCAGGCCGCCACCCTCCGCGCCGCCAAGCGCGACACGATGGCGCGCCGGCTCACGGGCTGGCGGGCCGGCCAGAACGTCGTCTCGTGGGACTCCGTGGGAGCCCCCGAGCTCAGGCAGGGCGACTTCGTGATCGTCGAGGCCGGAGAGATCATCCCGGGCGACGGCGACGTGGTCGAGGGGATCGCCAGCGTGGACGAGTCCGCCATCACGGGTGAGTCCGCACCGGTCATCCGCGAGTCGGGCGGCGACCGGTCGGCGGTCACGGGCGGCACCAAGGTGCTGTCGGACCGCATCGTCGTACAGATCACGCAGAAGCCGGGCGAGAGCTTCATCGACCGGATGATCGCCCTGGTCGAGGGCGCCAACCGCCAGAAGACCCCCAACGAGATCGCGCTCAACATCCTGCTCGCCGCGCTGACGATCATCTTCCTGGTCGCCACGGCGACCATGCAGCCGCTGGCCATCTACTCCAAGGCGGTGAACCCGGGCTTCCCGGACTCGCTCGCCCTGACCGGGAACGGCGTCACCGGCATCGTGCTGGTGTCGCTCCTGGTCTGCCTCATCCCGACGACGATCGGCGCGCTGCTGTCGGCCATCGGCATCGCGGGCATGGACCGGCTCGTCCAGCGCAACGTCCTCGCGATGAGCGGCCGCGCGGTCGAGGCCGCGGGCGACGTCAGCACCCTGCTGCTGGACAAGACCGGCACCATCACGCTCGGCAACCGGCAGGCGTCGGAGTTCGCGGCGGTGCCGGGCGTCACCCCGGACGACCTGGCCGCCGCCGCGCAGCTCGCGAGCCTCGCCGACGAGACCCCCGAGGGCCGTTCCATCGTGGTCTACGCGAAGCAGGCGTACGGCCTGCGGGAACGCAAGCCGGGGGAACTGGCCCACGCCGAGTGGATCCCGTTCACCGCCCAGACCCGGATGTCGGGCGTGAACGTGGACGGCCGCCAGGTGCGCAAGGGGGCCGCCACTGCGGTCATGAAATGGGTGCGCGACCACGGTGGCCACCCGACCAACGAGGTCGGCGACCTGGTGGACGGCATCTCCGCCTCGGGCGGCACGCCGCTGGTGGTCGGCGAGGTGCTCGAAGGGAAGGCCCGCGTGCTGGGGGTCATCCACCTCAAGGACGTCGTCAAGCAGGGCATGCGCGAGCGGTTCGACGAGATGCGCAAGATGGGCATCCGTACCGTGATGATCACCGGGGACAACCCGCTGACGGCCAAGGCCATCGCGACCGAGGCGGGGGTCGACGACTTCCTGGCCGAGGCGACCCCCGAGGACAAGCTGACCCTGATCCGCAAGGAACAGCAAGGCGGGCGGCTGGTCGCCATGACCGGCGACGGCACGAACGACGCCCCCGCGCTCGCCCAGGCCGACGTCGGGGTGGCGATGAACACCGGGACCTCGGCCGCCAAGGAGGCCGGGAACATGGTCGACCTCGACTCCAACCCCACCAAGCTGATCGAGATCGTCGAGATCGGCAAACAACTCCTGATCACACGGGGAGCGCTGACGACGTTCTCCATCGCGAACGACATCGCCAAGTACTTCGCGATCATCCCGGCGATGTTCGCCGCCGTGTACCCCGGCCTCGACGCGCTCAACATCATGCGCCTGGCCAGCCCGCAGTCGGCGATCCTGTCGGCGGTCATCTTCAACGCCATCATCATTGTCGCGCTGATCCCGCTGGCGCTGCGCGGCGTCAGGTACCGCCCTTCGAGCGCCTCCAAGCTGCTCAACCGCAACCTCTACGTCTACGGTCTCGGCGGCATCGTCGTCCCGTTCATCGGGATCAAGATCATCGACCTCGTCATCCACTTCCTTCCGGGGATGTCATAAATGGAACGCCTGCCAAGCTGGATCCGCCAGCACCTGGCCGCGCTGCGCGCGCTGCTCGTGCTCACCCTGGTGACCGGGGCGATCTATCCCCTCGTGGTCACCGGCATCGCCCAGGCCGTGTTCAACGACAGCGCCAACGGCTCGCTCGTTCAGAAGGACGGCAAGGACACGGGCAGCTCCCTCGTCGGCCAGAGCTTCACCGACGCCTCAGGCGACCCGGTGAGGAAGTACTTCCAGAGTCGCCCCTCGGTGGCCGGCGACGGGTACGACATGCTGTCCACCGCCGCCAGCAACCTCGGCCCCGAGGACATCGTGGACACCCTCGCGGTGCCCGGGGCCAAGGACGCGGAGGGCGCCCCCGACACCGGCAAGCGGAGCCTGCTCACCCAGGTCTGCGCCCGCAGCAAGGCCATCGGCGACCTGGAGGGCGTCAGCGGCGCGCGGCCGTACTGCACGGCCGACGGGGTGGGCGCGGTGCTGAAGGTCTTCCCGGCCGTCGGCACGCCGGCCCGGGCCGTCAGCGTCAACCAGGCGTGTCCCACGGCGCCCTTCGTCGCCCGGTACAGGGGCGTGAAGGTCGAGTGCGGGAAGCCCGGCGAGGACTACGCGGCCGGCCGTACGGTCGCGGTCAGGGGCTCGGCGAAGGCCGTCGTGCCTCCCGACGCGGTCACCGCCAGCGGCTCAGGCCTCGACCCGGACATCTCCGTCGCCTACGCCCACCTGCAGGCCAACCGGGTCGCCAGGGAACGCGGCCTCACGCCGGCCCAGGTGGGAAGCCTGATCGACGAGTACACCACGGGCCGGAGCCTCGGGTTCATGGGCGAGCCCGCGGTGAACGTCCTGCGGCTGAACCTGGCTCTCGATCGGCTCAGGGGATAGGGCGATGAGCGGGGCGCGCGGCCGGCTGAGGATCTATCTGGGGGCGGCTCCCGGGGTCGGCAAGACCTTCGCGATGCTCTGCGAGGGGCACCGGCGCGTGGCCCGCGGGACCGACGTCGTGGTCGGGTTCGTCGAGACCCACGGCAGGCCCCGTACGGCCGCGCAGGTGGACGACCTGGAACTCGTCCCCCGCAAGACCATGGTCTACCGGGGGACGAGCTTCACCGAGCTCGACACCGACGCCGTCATCGCGCGACGGCCGAGGCTGGCGCTGATCGACGAGCTCGCGCACACCAACGTGCCGGGCTCGAAGAACACCAAGCGCTGGCAGGACATCGAGGAGATCCTCGACGCCGGGATCGACGTCGTCTCCACCGTCAACATCCAGCACCTGGAGTCGCTCAACGACGTCGTCCACCAGATCACCGGGGTCCCGCAGCGGGAGACCGTCCCCGACGAGGTCGTACGCCGGGCCGACCAGGTGGAGGTCGTCGACATGGCCCCGGAGGCGCTGCGCCGCCGGATGGCCCACGGGAACATCTACCCGCCTGAGAAGGTCGACGCCGCCCTCTCGAACTACTTCCGGGTCGGCAACCTGACCGCGCTGCGCGAGCTGGCCCTGCTCTGGGTGGCGGGCAAGGTCGACGAGCAGCTCGACCGCTATCGCGCCGACCACGGCATCGCGGGCACGTGGGAGGCCCGCGAGCGCGTGGTGGTGGCGCTGACCGGCGGCGCGGAGGGCGGCACGCTGGTGCGGCGCGCCGCCAGGATCGCGGCCAGGACCAAGGGCGCCGACCTGCTCGCCGTCCACGTGACCCGCTCGGACGGCCTGAGCGGGACCGACCCCGCGAACCTGACGCGCCAGCGCACGCTGGTCGAGAGCCTCGGCGGCACGTACCACCAGGTCGTCGGGGACGACGTGCCGCACGCCCTGCTCGACTTCGCGCGGGGGGTGAACGCCACCCAGCTCGTGCTCGGCGCCTCGCGTCGCGGCAGGGTCGCCCAGCTGTTCTCCCGGGGCGTGGGCGTCACGACCACGATGCTCTCCGGGTCCATCGACGTTCACATGATCACCCATGCCGAGGTGAGCGGGCGCGCCCGGCGGGTCAGGTCGCGCGCCGCGCTCACGCGCAGGCGCCGGTTCGCGGGCTGGGCGATGGCCCTGCTGCTGCTTCCCGTCCTCACCGCCGCGCTGTTCCCCTTCAGGGACGCGCTGTCGTTGCCCAGCGAGATCCTGATCTTCCTGCTGATGGTGGTGGGCGTCGCCCTGGCCGGGGGGATGTGGCCCGCCGTCACCGCCGCGGTCGCCGGCTCGCTGCTGCTCAACTACTTCTTCACCCCGCCCGTCGGCCGGTTCACCATCGCCGACCCCGAGAACCTGCTCGCCCTCGGCGTCTACGTGCTGGTGGCCATCATGGTGAGCGCCGTGGTGGACCTCGCCGCCCGCAGGACCCGCGAAGCGGCCCGCGCCGGCGCGGACGCGGAGGTGCTGTCCACCCTGGCGGGGCACGTGCTGCGCGGGGACGCGGCGCTGCCCTCGCTGCTCGCGCGCCTGCGGGAGATCTTCGGCCTGTCCTCGGTGACGCTGCTGGAACGGGCGGCGGAGCCGAGCCCGGACGACCACTCCGAGCCCGAGGCCTGGCGCATCGTGGCCACCTCAGGCGGCGAGCCCTGTACGGCCCCGGGCGCCGCCGACTCCGACGTGTCCATCGACGACGAACTGGTGCTGGCGGTGCGGGGACGGCTGCTGGACGCCTCCGACCGACGGGTCTTCGAGGCATTCGCCGCCGAGGCCGCCATCGCGCTGCGCCAGCAGCGGTTGCGAGAGGAGGCCGAGCAGGCCAGGCCGCTCGCCGAGGCCGACAAGATGCGCACGGCCCTGCTCGCCGCGGTCAGCCACGACCTGCGGACGCCGCTGGCCTCGGCCAAGGCCGCCGTGGAGAGCCTGCGGAGCACCGAGGTGCGGTGGAGCGAGGAGGACCGGCACGAGCTGCTGGCCACCGCTGATGAGTCGCTGGTCAAGCTGGACCGGCTGGTGGCCAACCTCCTCGACATGAGCCGTCTCCAGGCGGGGGTGCTGGGGCTCACTCCGCGGCCGGTCGCGGTCGAGGAGGTCGTCCCCCGCTCCATCGACGACCTGGGGCCGCTCGCGGACCGGGTGGAGGGCGACATCTCCGCCGACCTCCCGGAGGTCGTCGCGGACCCGGCGCTGCTGGAGCGGATCCTGGTCAACGTGATGACGAACGCCGTCCGCTACAGCCAGGCCGAGGCGAAGGTCCTCGTCACCGCCAGCTCGCACGGAGGCCAGGTCGAGATCCGCGTCATCGACCGTGGTCCCGGCATACCTCCCGAGGCGCACGACCGCGTCTTCATGCCCTTCCAGCGCCTGGGCGACCGTGACAACCACACCGGCGTCGGCCTCGGCCTCGCGCTCTCCCGGGGTCTGGCCGAGGCGATGGGCGGCGCCCTCGTCCCCGAGGAGACCCCCGGCGGAGGCCTCACGATGATCATCACCCTGCCGGTCGCGTCGCACGCACCCGCCGCGGCCGCCGGGCAGGGCCCCACCGCTGACGAGCCCGCCGTCGCCCTGCCGTGACCGGGTCCTGGGAGAGGAGCGACCAGGTCAGGTCCGACGTGACGTCGGGCGCCTCCTCCGGGCTCCCAGAAACGATCGCAGCCGGTTCCCACTGACCGAATTTCGGTGGACTATGAGACGATGCGAGGGACCAAGATCGGCTTCCGCGTTCCCAACGAGCGGGACAAGGCCAGGACGACCAGGCTCGAAGTCCAGTTCCCCACCGATCACCCGCTTCCCTTCGTCTCGGTCAGGCCGGTTCCCGGCTGGGACGTGAAGCTCACCAAGGGCAAGCTGCCCAAGCCCGTGGTCTCCGACGACGGGGACAAGGTCACCGAGTCCGTACTCAAGATCACCTGGACGGGCGGGAAGATCGAGCCGGGGCAGTTCCAGGAGTTCGAGGTCTCGGTCGGCCCGCTGCCCAAGGACGTGGACGAGCTGACCTTCCCCACCATCCAGACCTACTCGGGCGGTGAGGTCGTCAAGTGGGCCGACGCGCCCAAGGCCGACGGGTCCGAGCCCGAACACCCGGCCCCAGTCCTCAAGCTGGTGGCCGCCACCGAGGATGACGGCCACTCGGACATGGCCTCCGCCACGCCGTCGGCCGCCGCTCCGTCGGTGACCCCGATCGCGGAGGCCTCATCGGGCACGCCCGGCGACTCCGACGGTACGGCCAGGCTGCTGGGTGCCTTGGGCATCGTGATCGGCCTGCTCGGGGCCGTGATCGGCGTGGCCGGACTGCGGCGCTCGCGCGGCTAGAGGGCGCGGCGGGCGAGACGGGTCACGTGCTCGGGAGCTCGCGAGCACGCTGCAGCTCGGCGTTGATGCGCAGGGCCTCGGCGAGCTGGTCCTCCAGGATGATGATGCGGCAGGCGGAGTCCAGCGCCGTACCTTGGTCGATCAGTTCCCGGGCCCTCGCGGCAAGGCGCAGTTGGTAGCGGGAGTAGCGGCGGTGGCCGCCCTCGGAGCGCTGCGGTGTGATCAGCCTGGCGGTGTCCAGGCTGCGCAGGAACGCCGGCGTGACGCCGAGGATCTCCGCGGCGCGGCCCATGCTGTACGCCGGGTAGTCGTCATCGTCGAACTTGTCGTCGTGGCTGCTGTCGGATGTGTCGCCGGCCGAGGCCGGATGCGTTTGCTCCACTAAACCTTCCGGAACGCGAACAGGGGCCCCGGTGCCGAAGTGCACCGGGGCCCAACGAGGTTCAACACCATCTACCGGCCATTCGGCCGGCTTGTCGTTTCCGCGTCAGCCGCCCTGTGGAGGCGGGGACGCGGGGATCGCTTGTACGTGACCGTAGACCACCTTCCCATCCGTGGAGCTGCGGCACCCGCGCGGCGGAACTCAACCGGCGACGGGCGATCCTGATGGCGCCTAACACTCCCTTCTGCTTCTTGACGTCATTTCAAACGTCGGCGGCCCCTTTGGCTGCCCAGGCAGCGGATCCACGGCCCGAGCCCTTCCACTGCACCGGCCCCGGCACGTCCGATCTGCGCCATTCCATTCATCCAGGCAGTTCGTCTCTGCCTTGGCTCGTGGACTTGTCCTTAGCGATGACAGGAACTCTATCGTCGATGCCGCTCAATGTCTACATCAAGCACTGCAGATTTTAGGAGCGCCCCACAGAAGGTTCATGGTCGGGGGACCGGCCATGGCTCACCGGGCCGGATCGTCTCGGTCACGCCAGGGCCGGCTCGCGCGCGCGGCCACCTGGACCTGTCGCATATGCGCGTCGAAAGCCGCGAGGACGTCGTCGATGGTCATGTTGGGTGTGGTCCACTCGCCGCACGAGCACGCCCCGAACGAGAAGGGCGCCAGCCGCTCGATGGCGGTCAGGTCGTCGTACTCCTGCAGCTGGTGGGCATCGCGGTCAACCAGCGGGTCGAGCCTCCAGTGCGGCATGCCGCTCATCACCAATCTCCTGTCCGGCCCGGCAGCGAGGCCGGCCAGGCGTCGGGTACGTCTGGCGCAGGCCCTTCCACCCTGATTTTGCAGCGTGTGGCTCCAGGTTGATACAAGCCGCTTGCGGGCGCCGCCGGTGTCACCTCGCCGGTCGCGGCGAGTCGCGGAGCCCGGCCGCTGTCGCGTCCGTCAGGGCGTTCACCTCTTCGGACGTGAGCTCGCCGCCGCGTCCGTAGTCGGCGGCGAAGCGGTCCTCGCCCAGCGGGAGTGACTGACCAAGGTAAGACCGCCCCCGTCTCGACCTGAGCGGCCAAGTCAGGATTTGCCGTCGCCGTCCGACACCAGTGCCCTCGCGCGTTCGGCGAACGGACCCCCATGCCAGGGCCGCCCCAGCTCGTCCAGACCCGTCTCCAGTGTGGCGCGCGTCGAGAGGTCCGGGAGCAGAGCGGGGGCCGAGGCCGGAGGTGCCGCCCGATGCAGTGCGGCGAGCATGTCGAGCACCAGGCCGCGCTCGTCTGATGAGAGCGCCTGGCCGAAGTCGCCGGGTGCGCCGTCCACGAACGGGAAGACGCTGACGGCGTACCGCGACCCGAGCCGTCGCAGGGTCTCGCCGGCAGCGGTTCGCAGCGGTGCCACGACGAAGTCCAGTTTCCCGTGGTTCCGCAGGTCGAAGGCGGTGTCCATCGCGCGGCCCAGCCCATCCCAGGCGTCCGCCACCCCTGCCCCGTACTGGACCTTCCGCGTCAGGTCGGCCACGGTGACGAACCAGCGCCATCCCCGGGCGTCGAGCGCGGTCCAGTGATAGTCGCCGAACCCGACCGGCGCGTACGCCAGCGAGACGGCGTCGACGTCCCACGCGCACAAGGCGCGCCGCAATTCAGGCTCCGCAACGCCGTCCAGTCGATCTCGCACCCCGCGAGGCTAACCACCGAGAACGCCCCTCCGCATCTCGGTTCCGGCCGGCCGTACCGGCTCCCGGTGGGGCCCAAGGTCCCGCCGCCTCGGGACTTTCATCGCTGACCACGCGCGACGCCGGCGGGCACACTTGCTGTGGAGGCAGTTCCGGACCGAAGCACGGAACGGGAAGGCAATGAACGCTCACACAGCCGGCGAGATCTCCGACACGTTGCACACCGCCGTCGAGGCGGCCGTCTGGGCGCCTTCGACGCACAACACCCAGCCGTGGTCCTTCGCCGTCTCCGGGGACGAGATCAGCCTGCGCGCGGACCCGGACAGGAAGCTGCGCCTCGCCGACGCGACCGGCCGCCAGATGCTGATCAGCTGCGGCGCGGCGCTGTTCAACGTACGGATCGCCCTTCGTTCGCTCGGCTGGGAACCCGAGGTACGGCGGTTCCCGGATCCGGACCGCCCGCTCCTGCTGGCCACGATCCGGCCGCGGGAGGGCGTGGAGGCCGACGAGCAGACCCTGTCGCTGTACAGAGAGGTCGAGCGGCGCCGCACGCATCGCGCCGGGTTCACCACCGCGCGTGTCAGGGAGCAGGTGACAGAGACGCTGATGGCCCAGGCGAGCACCGAGGGGGCCCGCTTGATGCCCATCCGGTCGGAGGTCGAGGCCCGCGTGCTGGCCGCGCTCACCAGCGCCGCGCAGGACGTCCAGTCCCAGGACCGCATGTTCGGCCTGGAGTTGATCCGCTGGGCCCGGCCTCCCGGCAGCACCCGCAGGGACGGCGTGCCGGCCCACGGCTACCCGATCACCCGGAGGCGTACGTACCCGCAGCATTTCGCCCAGCGGGACTACGCCTGGGGGCACACCTGGGGCAGCGAGGGCGAACAGCGCAGGTCCACGGCGACCGGGCTCGTGGCCATGCTCACCACGCCGGGCGACTCCCGGCACGACTGGCTCGCCGCCGGCCAGGCGTTGCAGCGCACCCTGCTCCGCGCCTCCGCCTGCGGGCTCAGCGCGGCCTTCCACACTCAGGCGCTGGAGATGCCCGAGTTGCGGGAGTTCATCCGCGACCATCTGTGCTCCGGCGCGTTCCCACAGATGATCATGAGGTTGGGCTTCGTGCGGGACGGGGCGGGAAGCGTCCGCCGGTCGTGCTCGGAGGTGCTGGAGGAGCGCTGATCGCACGCGCCGGCAGCTTGGAGGAGCCATGAACGTCGACACGATGACGGCGGCCGATGTGATGAGCCGGGTACTGGTCACGGTCAGGCCGGACGAGTCGCCCCTGATGGCCTGGGAGCTCATGCGCAGGGGAGGCGTCCACCACCTGCCCGTGGTCGACGCCCGGCTCCACGTGCTCGGCGTTCTGAGTCGGGAGGACATCGCCTCGCACTGGTCCGGAGGGCCGGCCGAGCAGTCGGACGAGCAGGTCCGGACGTTGCTGGGCGGCCGCAGGTGCCCGCATGTGGCACCGGACTCGCCGATGCCCTGCGTCGCCGCCGCGATGGTGGACTCCGGGGTCGACGTGGTGCCCGTGATCGGCACATCGGGGAACCTGGAAGGTCTCGTCACCTCCACCGATGTGCTCCGAGCCGTCGCCGGACGCCGCACGCCACCGGGCGGAGCCACCGAGATGGCCGTGGGACTGTTCCGCCTGGAGCCTGTGCTCCCACCGAAGCCATCGAGGGCACCTGAGGACATCTGAGGACATCCGCCGGCGCGCGCGAGGGCCACGGCCGCCCGTACTCGGAGCCCGGCGTGTGGAAGATCCATCCAGGGACGAGGGTCCCTCGCCGGAGGGCACTTCGACTCTGTGGGCCCCTGGGGCATCGGCGGAATCTTGGAGCCATGACACGATCTCTGCCCGAAGAGTGCGACGTCCTGCTGCGTGACGGCGGTATCGCTCACATCCGCCCCCTGCGTGACTCCGATCGGGCCGCGCTTCACGACCTGGTCGACAGGTCGTCCGAACGCTCCACCTATCTGCGGTTCGCGACCGGCGGCACCGCCACGGCCCACGCCTACATGGACCGCATGACCGGGCCTGGCTACCGGGGTCAGGCGCTGGTGGCGCTGGTGCGCGGACGGCCGGTCGGGGTGGCCGAGTACGTCGGCGATGACGCCGGCGAGCAGGCAGACCTGGGAATCCTCATCGACGACGAGACGCACGGCCACGGTCTGGGCACGGTGCTGCTGGAACACCTCGCGCTGAACGCGGCGGAGAACGGCGTCAAGGAACTCGTGGCGGACGTGCTGGCCGAGAACGGGCCGGTGATCCAGATGCTGAAGGACACGGGCCTGGAGCTGCGGCGGAGCCATCTCGACGGCTGGGTGAACTTCCAGATCTCCACGGCGACCAGCGCGGGGCTGTTGACCAAGATGGACGCCCGCGAGCACGAGGCCGAACGCAACTCGCTGGCCGGTGTATTCGCCCCACGATCGGTGGCGGTGATCGGAGCGGGCCGCGACCCGGCCGGTGTGGGGCACAGGGTGCTGCGCAACCTGATCGACGGCGGCTTCCCGGGCGCGCTCTACCCGGTCAACCCCAAGGCGACCGAGGTGTGCGGCCTGCGCGCGCACCCCGGCCTCGCGGCCGTCCTGGGTCCGGTGGACCTCGCCGTGATCGCCACCCCCGCCGCCACGGTGGCCGGGGTGGCCCGCGACTGCGCCGCCCACGGAGTGCGCGGTCTGGTCGTGGTGAGTTCGGGGTTCGCCGAGGCGGGCGACCGTGACCAGGAGTCCGAGCTGGTCAGGATCTGCCGGGAGGCGGGGATGCGCCTGGTCGGGCCGAACTGCCTGGGCATCGTGAACACCGCCGCCTCGCTCAACGCCAGCTTCCTCCCCGGCCGGCCGAGGGCCGGGAAGCTGGGACTCATGTCGCAGTCCGGTGCCGTCGCCGCCGCGTTGATCGACCGTGCCGCCGAGATCGGCCTCGGCGTCTCCTCGTTCGCCTCGGTCGGCAACAAGGCCGACGTCAGCGGCAACGACCTGCTGGAGTACTGGCAGGACGACCCCGTGACCGAGGTCATCGCGCTCTATCTGGAATCCTTCGGCAACCCCCGAAGGTTCGGCCGCATCGCCCGCCGGGTCAGTGCCACCAAGCCGGTCCTGGTGGTGAAGAGCGGTCGCAGCGCCGCCGGTGAGCGTGCCGTACGGTCGCACACCGCCGCGGCCGCGACCCCGGACGCCGCGGTGGACGCGCTCCTGCGCGCCTCGGGCGTGATCAGGGAGGACAGCGTGCGGGACCTGCTGGACACCGCCCGGCTGCTCGCCGCCCAGCCGCTCCCCGCCGGCGGGCGGGTCGCGATCGTGGGCAACTCCGGGGGACCGCAGGCCATGACCGCCGACGCGTGCGAGCAGCGGGGCCTTGTGGTCCCCGAGCTCTCCCCGGCCACGCGGGAGGCCCTGCGCGCCCGGCTGCGTACGGCCGCGGCGGTCGGCAACCCGGTGGACGTGACCGCCGACGGCGAGGCCGGGGAGCTCGCGGACGCGGTGCGAACGGTGCTGGCCGATCCGGACGCCGACGCCGTGCTGGTCGTCTACACCCCGCCGTTCGGCTCGGGGCTGACCAGGACCCGGGAGGCGATCGCCGCCGCCGCCGAGGGAGCGGGCAAGACCGTGCTGGCGTGCGTGCTCGGACATGACGGGATGATCGGAGCGAACGTGCCGAGCTATGCCTTTCCCGAGCAGGCCGTACATGCCCTCAGCCGCGTCGTGGAGTACGCGACCTGGCGCTCGCGGCCTGAGGATCCGGCCGTCGAGGTGCCCCCGGCGCAGGCCGCGTCCGCACGTGAGATCGTACGGGCCGACCTGGTGGACCATCCCGACGGCCGCTGGCTCGACCATGACACGGCGGCCCGGCTGCTCGGGTGCTACGGCATCCCGGTGGCCGAGTCGGTGCCGGTCGACGGAGCCGATTCCGCCGGTGAGGCCGCCGCCCGGCTCGGCCTGCCCGTCGTGCTCAAGGCCACCGGGCCCGACCTCGTGCACAAGAGCGACGTGGGCGGCGTCCAGGTGAACCTGCGCGGCGCCGAGGAGGTACGGCGGGCCTACCGGGAGATGCGGGAGCGCGTCGGTCCGGCCATGACCGGCGCCCTGGTGCAGCACATGGTCACCGACGGTGTCGAGATGATCGTCGGTGGGGTGGCGCACGAGACGTTCGGGCCGTTGGTCATGGTCGGCATGGGGGGAGTGACCGCCGAACTGCTGGCCGATCACGCCTTCCGGGTCCCGCCGATCAGCGACGCGGACGCCGCCCGGATGCTGGGCGAGCTCCGATGCGCACCGCTGCTCAGGGGCTACCGGGGCCGTCCGGCGGCGAACGCGGAGGCGTTGCGGGCGCAGATCATCGGGGTGGGCCGCCTCATGGACGACCTTCCCGAAGTGGCGGAGCTCGACCTCAACCCCGTGATCGTCACACCCTCCGGCGCGGTCGCCGTCGATGTGCGCGTGCGGTTGGAGCCCGCCCGGTCCCGTCAGTCCCCGTTCCGCCGCAGGCTGCGCTGAAGGCCGCCGATGCGGTGTAGGGGCCGGACCGGACTTGGTGTCAAACTCCCTGGTATGACGGAGAACAAGCCGCGTTCGCTTTTCCCGCACATGCGGCTGGACGAGTTGCTGTCGGAGCTGCAGACGCGGCTGGAAGCCGTGCTCGCCACCCGTGACCGCGTGCACGGCCTGCTGGACGCGGTCGTCTCGGTGGGGAGCGACCTCGATCTGAAAACCGTCTTGCACCGGATCGTGGAGACCGCCACGACCCTGGTGGACGCCAGTTACGGGGCGCTCGGAGTGATCGGCGACGGCAACACGCTGGTGCAGTTCGTCCCGGTGGGGCTGAGCGAGGAGGAGATCGCCCGCATCGAGCACTGGCCGCACGGCCTGGGGCTGCTCGGGCTGCTCATCAAGGAGCCCCAGACTCTGCGGCTGGCCCATATCTCCCAGCATCCCGAGTCCTACGGTTTCCCCCCGGGGCATCCGCCGATGGGCAGCTTCCTCGGCGTGCCGGTCCGGGTGCGGAACGAGGTGTTCGGCAACCTCTACCTCACCGAGAAGCGCGGAGGCGGTGAGTTCGACGAAGAGGACGAGGCGATCGTCGTCGCCCTGGCCACCGCCGCCGGCGTGGCCATCGAGAACGCCCGGCTGTACGAGGAGACCCGTCGTCGCGAGAGCTGGCTGGAGGCCTCCTCGGAGGTCACCACCCGCCTGCTGTCGGGAGCCGAGCCGCAGGAGGTGCTCGCGTTGATGGCGCGGCGGGCCCGTGACATGGCCGACGCCGACGTCGTGGCACTCCTGCTCCCCGGCGACGACGCGGACACCCTCCGGCTCGTCCTCGAAGACGGCGAGGACGAGAAGCAGTACAGCATCGCGGAGGTCTCCGGCGCCCTCGCCGGAAGGGCCTTCGTGACCGGTGAGGCGCTCATGGTGGACAGCCCCGCCGAAAGCGACGTCCTCATCGCCTTCGCCCAGCCCGTCCCGGTCGGGCCGGTGGCGGCCGTTCCGTTCGGCGCTCCGGGTGCCGTGCGGGGTGTGCTGTCCCTGGGAAAGCGACCGGGACGCAGTCCCTATAGCCACTCCGAGCTGCGCACCCTTCACGCCTTCGCCGGGCAGGCGGCCGTCGCGCTGGAACTGGCCGAGACGCGCAAGGACGCCGAGCGGCTGGGGTTGCTGGAAGATCGCGACCGGATCGCCAAGGATCTTCACGATGTCGTCATCCAGCGGCTCTTCGCGGTGGCCATGACGCTCATGAGCGCGGTCCGCCTGGTGGAGCGACCGGAGGCCTCCGCCAGGCTGCAGAGCGCGATCGACGAGCTCGACGGCACCATCCGTCAGATCCGCTCCACCATCTTCGCCCTCACGACCCCCAGCCGGCCGGGCGCGCCGAGCCTGCGTGCCCAGATCGTGGACGTCGTGGAGGCCGCGCGCGGCCACCTCGGATTCATGCCGGGGCTGAACATGGAAGGCCAGCTGGACAACGGCGTCCCGCCGGAGATCGCCGAGCAGGTGCCGGCCGTGCTGCGCGAGGCGCTGTCCAACGTGGTGCGCCACGCGAAGGCCTCCCGCGCCGACGTGACGACCCGTACCCACCAGGGATGGCTCACGGTGATCGTGGAGGACAACGGGGTCGGACTGCCGGCGGAGGGGAGACGCAGCGGCCTGCGCAACCTCGAAGAGCGCGCGGACCGGCTCGGAGGGTCGTTCGAGATGAACACGCCCGCATCCGGAGGCGCCCGCCTGGAGTGGCGGGTGCCGCTCGCCTGACGCCGGCGGGCTCACCCAGGCAGCGGCCGGTTCATCGCAGGGCCGTCTGAACTTCCCTCTCCTTGACCGGTGCGGTCCTCCTCCGGTGCAGGAGCATCATGAGGCCTCCCGCCGCGAGCCCCCAGAACGCGGCGCCCACCCCGAGCAGCGTCAGCCCCGACGCGGTCACCACGAAGGTCACCACCGCCGCCTCCCGGCCCTCGGGCTCGGCCACGGCCGTGGTCACCGCCGAGGCGAGCGCACCGATCAGGGCCAGGCCGGCGACGGCCTCGATGAGCACCGGCGGGGACAGGACGACGAGCGCGGTCGCCAGGCCCGCCCCGACGCCCAGGACGATCATCGAGCCGCCGGCCGCGACCGACGCGATCCACCGGCGGCCCGGGTCGGGCTCGGCGTCCGGCCCGGCGGCCAGCGCGGCGGTGATGGCCGCCAGGTTCACCGCGTGGCCGCCGAAGGGTGCGCCGAGGACGCTGGCCAGGCCGGTGCCGGCGAGGATCCCGCGCAGCGGCGGATGGTAGCCGTAACCGGCCAGGACCGCCATGCCCGGGATGTTCTGCGAGGCCATGGTGACCAGGAACAGAGGCAGCGCGATGCTGACCATCGCCGAGGCGCTCCACGCCGGGACGGTGAGATCGACGACCGGCCGTACGTCCACCGCGCCCAGCCCCGGCCCCGCCACGGTGATCGCCCCGATCGCGACGAGCAGGGCCCCGGGGATCGCCCACTTGCGGGCGAAGCGGCTGAGGAGCGCCCAGGTGAGCACGACGGGACCGGCCATCCACGGGATCTCGCCGAGCGCCCGCGCCGGAGCCACGCACAGGTCGAGCAGGACCCCGGCCAGCATGGCACTGGCGATCGGGGCGGGGATGGCCGCGATGCGGCGGCCCAGCGCGGGGAACAGGCCCGCGGCGACGACGAGCAGCCCGGAGACCATGAACGCGCCCACCGCGACGGGGAACCCGCCCTCCACGGCACCGGTGGACACCAGCAGGGCCGCGCCCGGGGTGGACCAGGCGATGGTGATCGGCAGGCGCTGCCGCACGCTGAGCACGATGGCCACCACGCCGTTGGCCACACACAGCGCGAGCAGCCCCGACGCCGCCTGCGCCTGGTCGGCTCCCACGGCCCGGAGCCCGGCCAGTACCACGGCGAAGGAGCTGGCGAAGCCGACGAGCGCGGTCACCACGCCCGCCAGCACCGGTTGCAACAGGCGCGTCATGCCAGGATCCCCTCGGAGGTGTTCCGTATACGGAACGGCGTCGTCCTGGCACCATAGCCTCATGGAACGCGCCTCCGAAAGCCTTTTTCATCGTGAACGCTGATGCGTCCGACATTGGACAGCGAATCCGCAGGTTGCGCCAGGAACGCGGCATATCGCTTTCTGAGCTCGCCCGGCGCGCCGGGGTCGGCAAGGCCACGCTGTCCGGGCTGGAGAACGGCACCCGCAACCCGACGCTGGAGACCCTCTGGGCGGTCACGGCCCAGCTCGGCGTCCCGCTGGCGGTCGCGCTCGGGCCGAATCCCCTGGTTCAGGGCACCGCGGTCCACGGCGTGCTGCTCCAGGTCTTCCAGGACGAGGCCGTGACCTACGAGCTCTACCGGCTGGTGATCCAGACAGGGGCCACGCAGATCTCCCCCGCCCACCACCAGGGGGTGACCGAGCACATCACCGTCTTCTCCGGGACCCTTGAGGCGGGCCCCGTGGACTCACCCCTGCTCGCGGGGCCCGGCGAGCACATCACCTGGTCGTCGGACGTCCCGCACAGCTACGCCGCGATCGGCGGCCAGGACGTCCACGCCAGCCTCCTCATGCGCTACCCCCACCGCTGACCTCCGGCCACTCCGCGGACTCCGCACCGGCCCGGCCCCTGGTCCGCCGTGACGTCACCGCGTCGGAGTTTCAGGGCTGATCGACGGCGGGCAGGCGAAGGACGAACCGCGCGCCTTTGGGGGAGTCCTCGATCAGAAGGGTTCCGTGGTGGGCGTCGGCGACCTCGCGGCAGAGGGCGAGGCCGAGTCCGCTCCCCTTGGGGTCGCGGCGCCGGGCGTCCTTCAGGCGGGTGAAGGGCTCGAAGACGCGTTCACGATCTTCTGGTGCGATGCCGTCGCCGTCGTCGGTCACGGTCACCACGGCCTGGCCGCCGGAGCCGCCGACGGTCACCTCGACTCGGGTGGCGGCGTGCCGCTGCGCGTTGACCAGCAGGTTGCTCAAGAGCCCGGTCAGGTGCAGCGGGTTGCCCATGACCTTCACGTCGTGGTCGACACGGGCGCGCACCGGCACGCCCCGGATCCGGGTCGCCACCTCCTGCCTCACCAGCGCGCCGAGGTCGACCGGCTCGTGCGGGGCGGGGACGGCCGTCTGGATGTGGGCGTACATGAGCACTTCGTTGATGATCGCCTGGCACCGCTCGGTGGTCGAAAGTGCGGTCTGGATGGTGCTGCGCGGATCCATCTCGCCGGGGTACAGCAGCGCCTCCTCCAGTTGCGCCCGCAGGCCGGAGATCGGGGACCTGAGCTCGTGGGTGACCAGGGAGGCGAAGTGGCGGAGCTGGTCCACCGCCGTTTCGAGCTGGGCGAGGTTCTGGTTGGAGGCGCGGGCGAGCTGCGCGATCTCATCGCGACCGGGAGGCTGGGGCACCCGCTGGCTCAGGTCGGTCACCGTGATCTCGGACGTCTTCTCGCGGATGGCCTTGATCGGACGCAGCGTCCGGCCCACGACCATCCAGGTCGTCCACGCCGCGAAGGCCGTGGCCAGCAGGGCTCCGGCGCCGGCGTAGAGCTCCAGATGGTGCTCGGCGAGGCTCAGCGGCTCACGCGTACCGGCGTAGACGAAGTGAGGTTCTCCGCCCCAGAGCTGGCGGGCGACCTGGGGAGGGACCCGGATCGCGGTGACCAGGACGCACCCGTGCCGCGTGGAGCATTCGACGCGATCCTGGATCCGGTCGTCGACGGAGGGCTGGTCCGAGCTCAGAGGAGGGCTGCCCGCAAGCGGTGCGCTGGCCTGCACCACCCGGCCTTGGGAGTCGACGAGCTGGAGAAGGTTGACCTCGTTCGTCGGGGTCGGCCGCGTGTTGCCTGGCTGCATGGCCGCGATCCAGTCCGTGGCCACGCGCTGCGTCTCCAGGAAGGTGATGGCCTGGGTCCTGAGCCGGATCGTGTAGTCGAGGCCGAGCCCGATCAGCGTGAAGGCGACCAGGGACAGCACCGCCGTCGCGATCGTGTACCGTGCCCGGATCGAGGACGGCCGAAGCCGCGGCATGAGCCCGCGAATCATGGTGCCCCCCAAACGATCTCATCGCACGTGAATGCGCAGGTCAAGACACCTATTCAACCTCATCCGCCAGACAAAGCGGACATGGGCGTCGAGTTACCGGCGGCCTCCTGCCTCACCCCGCCCAGGGGCCGAGGACGTCCATGACGTGGACTTATGCCAATTCGGTATAGATCCGAACGTTTCCGTCTTGGATGCCATCAAACGACGACGCGCGACTGCCCGTCGCACCCAGCACACGTCCGGAAGGCTTCACCATGCCCACCCAGCATCGTCGACGCGCCACCCGCGGCCTCGGGAGGCTCTGATGCGACAGGGGAAGGCATCGAAGATCGCGCGTCTTGCCGGGGTGGCGGTGGCGGCGGGGATGCTGGCCGCGGGGCTCGCGCTGCCCGCCGTGGGGGGCGCGGGGGTGGCGATCATCGGCGCGTCGGACGGGCTCGACCTCAAGCCCGCCGAACTCCCTGAACCCCCGCTCGCCGAGAAGACGACGGTCCTCGACGCCAACGGGCACCCGATCGCGCAGTTCTGGGACGTGTACCGCGAGGTCGTCCCGCTCCGCCAGGTGGCCGATGTCATGAAGACGGCCATCATCTCGATCGAGGACGACCGCTTCTACGAGCACGGCGCGATCGACCTCGAAGGCACCATGCGGGCGCTGGCGAGGAACCTCCAGTCGGGCGGGGTGAGCCAGGGCGGCTCCACCATCACCCAGCAGTACGTCAAGCAGGTGCTGCTGAACACGGCCGTCACCAAGAAGGAGAAGGAAAAGGCCCTGGAGGCCACCTACGGGCGCAAACTCAACGAGCTGCGCTTCGCGATGGGGGTCGAGCAGAAGTACACCAAGGACCAGATCCTTGAGAAGTACCTCAACATCGCCTACTTCGGCGCCGGGGCCAACGGCATCGAGGCCGCGGCCAAACGGTTTTTCGGCGTGCACGCCTCCCGGATCACGCTGTGGCAGGCGGCCACCCTGGCGGGGGCCGTGCAGCTGCCCACCGCCACCGATCCGGAGGGCGGCAGGAAGAACCGGCAACGGCTGCTGGAACGGCGCGACGTCGTGCTCGACCGGATGAGGGAGCTCGGCAAGATCACTCCCCAGCAGGCCGCCGAGGCCAAGTCCAAGAAGCTCGGCTACAAGGGCACGCCCCTGCCCGGCAACTGCACGGCGAGCCCCTACCCCTACTTCTGCGTGTACGTGCGTGAGGAGTTCCTGCGCGATCCCGCGTTCGGCAGGACCGAGGAGGACAACGCCCGGCTCCTCTACCGCGGCGGTCTGACGATCAGGACGACGCTCGACCCCCGCATGCAGGCGGCGGCCGAGAAGGCCATCAAGAAGCACGTCCACGCCTCCGACAACCCCGTCGCCTCCGAGGCCCTGGTCCAGCCGGGCACCGGGATGATCAAGGCAATGGCGGCCAGCCGCGGGTACGGCACCTCCGCGCGCCGCCACGAGATGTCGTACAACATCGTGGCCGACACCGGCCACGGCGGCCTCGGCGGGTTCCAGGCGGGCTCGACGTTCAAGACCTTCACGCTGATCACGGCCCTGGAGCAGGGCATGAAGATCGACGACGGCTTCAGCGTCGGCGACGGCTACCGCGCCACGGGCTACTCCGCCTTCACGAACTGCAAGGGCGAGAACGTCGGCGACCCGACGCACACCGTCACCAACGACGAAGGATCTCCCGGCTTCAAGTCGCTGCGGACCGGCACCTGGCAGTCGGTCAACACCTTCTTCATGGAACTGGAGCGCCGCGTCGGCCTGTGCGACACCGTCCGGACCGCCAGGTCACTGGGCATCAAGCGGGCCGACGGCCGGAAGTTGCAGGAGTACGAGACCTTCACTCTCGGCATCAACGAGATGGACCCGGTGACCGTCGCCAACGCCTACGCCGCCATCGCCGCGCGCGGGAAGTACTGCGCTCCCATGGCCATCACCCAGGTCACCGCCCAGGACGGCGAGGTGACCGACTTCCGGTCGAAGTGCCGCCAGGCGCTGGATCCCGAAGTCGCGGACGCCGCGGCGCACATCCTGTCGGGGGTGTTCACCAAGGGCACGATGCGGGCGGTGGGCGGGATCGGCAGGGACGCCGCCGGCAAGACCGGCACCAACGACGACCAGTCGAGCGCGTGGTTCGCGGGATTCACCCCCGACCTTGCCGGCGCGGTGAGCATCGGCGACCCCCGAGGCGCCATCGCGCACAAGCTCAACGGCGTCACCATCGGGGGCAGGTACTACGGCGCCGTCTTCGGGGCCACCATCCCCGGGCCGATCTGGAACGACACCATGATGGCCGCACTCAGGGGAGTGAACGCCACGTCCTTCACCCCGATCGACTCGGCGCGCTTCGGCGGCTGCGGGCAGAACTGCCCGTCAGACCGCCCGGCCCCCGGCGACGGAGAGGGCGGTGACGGTCCCGCGGCGCCCACTGTTCAGTGAGGAGGCCCTCGCGGCCCGCTGACCACCATCCCGCGCGCGAGCCACAGGCCGCGGCGCCTCCTCGTCGTCGGCGGTACGGCCCGGATCCGATTCGAACCTGTGTACGACTCTGTGGATACTGTGGATAACTTCTTCTCCGGGCCGGCCAGGGAGCGGGCCGCGCCTTCTACGGCGGAGCCACCCTCAGGGCGAGGGCGGCTTCGCCGGGAGCGCCGCTACGGCTCCGGAACCAGGCCGCCGGCGGCGTCCGCGGGGTCGACGTAGAGCTTGTCGAACCCGGCGAGCGGGGCGGAGCCGGCGGGTGCGCCAACGTACGCTCAGCGGGTCGCGCCGGGGATACGCCAGTTCTCCCCTACCACCGTGTTATGGGACAGACCTCGCTGGACGATGAGGCTCGCCGCCGCCTGAGAGGGACGGGCCGGGGTCGCCCTGCGCCCCGGCCCGCCGTGGTGCTCAGCTTCCGTAGACCTCGAAGGTGAACAGGGAGTACCCGTACGCCGTGCCCCGGGCGGTGCCGTAGATGCGCACGTACCGGGTGGAGGCGTTCAGGCCGGTGTTGTCGTCCTCGCCGCCGTTGCCGCCGGTCACCGACCGGGCGGTGGTCCAGGTGGTGCCGTTGGGTGAGGTCTGGATCTGGTACGCCGAACCGTAGGCGGCCTCCCACACAAGGCGCACCCGGTTGATGGTGTAGGTGGCGCCCAGGTCGACCTGGATCCACTGCGGGTCGGAGAACGCGCTGGACCACCGGGTCGTCGCCGACGCGTCCACCGCGGCCGAGGCCGGGTAGGCGGCCGACTCGACGCTGGAGGCCGTCGCCGGCTTGTTCAGCGCGAGGTTCGACGTCGGCGGCGGTGTGCCGCCGCTGGTGAACGTGAAGGAGTCGATGTCGAACAGCGAGCCCGCGCCACCGGTGAAGACCAGGAACAGGTTCGTCGTCCCTGCCGGCGGTGTCACGGTACCGGTGACGTTGACCCAGGTCTCCCAGCCGCCGGTCGGCGCGACCGTGGCCGTGCCGATCACCGTCCCGGTCGCCGAACCGGCCCGCAGGGTGAGCGTGCCGCCCGCCCCACCCGACGCGACCCGGGCCGTGAACGAGGTGACCCCGGTCAGGTTGTACGGCGTGAACGAGATCCAGTCCCCGTTCTCGATGTACCCGACCGCGTTGCCGCCGTTGGCGGAGGCCTTGGCCACGACCGTCACACCCTGCTGGGCGTTGTAGTGCTCGGCCTGCCGGATCCGCGGCTGCAGGACGGCCTGCGGCGCGTGGACGGCCGTGGTCGAGCCGACCGGGGTGTACTCCGCGTCGAAGACGCCGAAGATGTTCGCGTTGGCGTCGTGCTCACCGTCCACAGTGGTCTGGATGGTGCCGGAGCAGCCGGTCGCGCTGGTGAGCGGGTGGCCGTGGCTGTCGTGGCCGAGGATGTAGGTGATCTTCACCCGGCTGCAGTCGATGGTCGGGGCGTTCGGATCGGTGACGCTGATCTGGAACGGGATCGCGTCCCCGAAGCTGAACACCCGCCCGTTGAGCGGCAGGTTGAGCGTGACCTTCGGTTGCCCGACGCTGATGGTGATGCTCGCCGTGGCACTGCGGCCGGTGTTGTCGCTCACGGTCAGGGTCGCCGTGTACGTGCCGTTGGACGCGTAGGTGAACGACGGGTTGGCCGCGGTCGAGTCGGTGCTGCCGTTCGATGTGAAGTCCCACGCGTAGGTGATCGGGTCGCCGTCCGGGTCGGTGGTCCCGGCCGAGCTGAACTGCACGGCGAGCGGCGCGTTCCCGGAGCTCGGGTTGGCGTTGATCACCGGGATGGGGGCTCGGCCGGTGCCCGAGTTGTACTCGATCCTGTACACGGCCGAGTTGGCGTCGCCGCCGAACCAGCCGGTGCCGTAGTCGAGCACGTACAGCGCGCCGTCCGGCCCGAACTCCATGTCCATCACCTGGGTGCCGGTCCAGGCAGGGAAGGCCTCGATCGCGCCCACCCCGCCGCCGGAGGCCACGGTGGCCGTCTTGATCCATCGCCGGCCGAACTCTCCGAGGAACACCTTGCCGTCCATCGAGGCCGGGAACTTCACGTCCGAGGCGAGCGCGGCGTCGTAGTGGTAGACCGGGCCGCCCATCGGCGACCAGCTTCCGCAGCACAGCTCCTGCCGGTCCTGGCCGACTCCGTACGGCAGCCAGGCGGCGCGCGAGGCCGGGAGCTGGGTGATGCCGGTGTTGTTGCGCGAGTTGTTCACCGGCCCGCCGGCGCAGTTGAACGCGGGGCCCGAGGGCCCGGACGGGAACTGGAAGTCGACGTACGGCACGTTGAACTGCGAGCAGTACGGCCAGCCGTAGAAGCCGGGCTGGGTGATGCGCTCGAACGACACCGACGCCGCCGGGCCCCGGTTGGGGTCGGCGGTGCCCGCGTCCGGCCCGTAGTCACCGAGGTAGACCGTGCCGGTGGCCCGGTCGACGCTCATCCGGAACGGGTTGCGGAAACCCATCGCGTAGATCTCGGGCCGGGTGTTCGCGGTGCCGGGCGCGAACATGTTGCCCGCCGGGATGGTGTAGCCGCCGGTCGCGCCCGGCTTGACCCGTAGCACCTTGCCCCGCAGGTCGTTGCTGTTGCCTGCGGTGCGCTGCGCGTCGTAGGCCGGGTTGCGGTCGGTCCGCTCGTCGATCGGCGTGAAGCCGCTGGAGTCGAACGGGTTCGTGTCGTCACCGGTGGAGAGGTAGAGGTTGCCGGCCGCGTCGAAGTCGATGTCGCCGCCGACATGGCAGCACATGCCGCGGCTGGTGGGGACGTCCAGGATGGTGACCGCGGAGGCCGCGTTGAGGGTGTTGTCCGCGTTGACCGTGTACCGGGCCAGCCGGTTCACGCCGTTGAACGGGGCGAACTGGGCCGCCGTCCCGGAGGCCGGCGCGTCACCGCCCGGGGTGGACAGCGGCGGCGCGTAGTAGACGTACACCCACCGGTTCGACGCGAAGTTCGGGTCGGCCTTGATGCTCTGCAGGCCCTCCTCGTCGTGCGTGTACACCGGGATGGTGAGCGCCACCTTGGTGTTGCCGAGCACGTCGGTGTAGCGGATCGTGCCGTCGCGCGAGGTGTGCAGCACACCCCGGTTGGGCAGGACGGTCAGGCCCATCGGCTCGCCGGTCTCCGCCGCGCCCTTGGCCAGCGTCACCTGGGTGTAGCCGGGTGCCGCGAGCGCCGCGGCGTTCGGTGCGGCCTGTGCCGGAGGGGCCAGACTCAGGGCGGCCGTAAGTACGGCGACGCATGAGGCCAGTCTTCGTAACATGATCGGTTGGTCTCGCTTCCTGTCGTACGAGTCCAGACAGGCGTGCGCCGATCACGCCAACGACGCGGAGAGTGGGGGAATCCGTCAGCGACGTCGTTCGGACAAATGTGTACCGCTGTAGATAGAACAGTCAACAGGTCTCTGTCAGAGGGGGTGAGTCACCTCGCCTTCGAGCGCTGCGGGGTCGGGACAAGCCGTCAAGCGGTCGCGGATGGACGCGCTGGGGGCGTCACGAAGGGGGCCGTCGCCGGTCGTCGTGGGCGGCGGTGGCGCTGGGACACGGGGGTCGATGGGCCTCGGAGCGCGACCTTCGTCGCAGGAGACGAAGGATGCGGTGCTGCGGTGGCAACTCGCTGCACCTCCTGAACTTTCGCCAAATGCCCGGCTTGTTCTGGTGTGAGCCTAGAATGTTGCGTAGAAACTGTCTAGATGTTACGGCTGGTGCGAGGGCGCTTTTATCGTTCTGCGACAAAAGTGCGGCGTCGTCAGTCGAAACTCCACCTGCGGGGCACAGGCCAGCGCCAGGCCGAAGGCCGGCGATCCCCAGCCGATCGCGCCGGGCGAGCGTTGGACCCGCGCCGGACGAGTGTCGGACCCCCGCCGGACGAGTGCCGGACCCAGGAGAGGCGAGTGTCGGACCCGGGGCAGACGAGTGCCGGACCGCGCCGGAAGACGACCGCCTTCCCTCCGTCGCGGGCCGACACTCGAAGGTCGCGCCTGGGAACCGTCAGACCTCTTCGACGCTGCTCGGCTCACGCCGGGACAGGTCGATGCCGAGCTCCTCCGCCGCGCGGAAGACGTCCTCGTCGGTGTCGCGCATCT
>NZ_JBEZFH010000008.1:0-84267 GCF_040649355.1 Sphaerisporangium sp. NPDC049002
CCACACACCCGCAAAGGCGCATGAAAGACGGAGGTATGCATATTCATGCACTGGCTTTTAACACACTGTTGAGTTCTCAAGAAACGGACGCGTACACCATCACCCGAACCTTCAGCAGGTCCGAACTCCGGGGCTTCCATCTCGTATGTCTTCATCCTACAAGGCCGTTTAACCGGGAGCAAACCGCGCCTTTCCAGGCACTTGACTTCCAGTCACCCGAACCCGCTAGGATTCAGACCACCCTGTCTCCAGGGCAACCCCCCTAACTTACCCGATCGATCCTGGTGGCGCAAACGCCGCCCGGTAGATCTTTAAAGGGGTACCGCCATCATCACCGACCAGCGCCCACGCCGCATCCACCAGAAGTGGAGAGCGGGGTTGTTGGCCGGGCGATGCCGACGACAAAAGATTAGCAGTCTCCGGCCAGCTCTCGATCCACAACGAGCAACGATCGAGTAGAACCTTCCGGCCCTCGCGCCAACGTCAGTACAACAAGCGGTAGAAACAGACGATTCCCCGAACGGATTGAGGCAGGCCGTGAGCGATCGAACGGTACCCCGCGCACTGATCATGTTGCTCGTCGCCGCCACGGCCGTCATCGTCCTGGCCGGCATCAAGGCGATCGACACGATCGTCGGCCCCGTCGTGCTGGCGCTGGTCCTGACGATCGCGGTGTCCCCGATCAGGGGCTGGTTGAGCCGCAAACACGCGCCTGGCTGGCTCGTCGTCGCGGTCCCGCTCGCGGTGGTCATCGTCGTCCTGCTCGGCATGGTCGCGATCCTCACCACCGCCGTCGTGCAGATGGCCGTGCTCGTCCCCAGCTATTCGGACCAGTTCAACAAACTCGTGGCCGACGCGCAGCGGTGGGCGGCCGAGCACGGCATCGCGCCGCAGGTGAACAAGGCCATCCAGTCGCTCGACCCCGGGAAGATCTTCGAGTTCGCCCAGGGACTGCTGTCCAGCGTGCTCGGCGTGGTCTCCAGCCTGCTCCTGATCGTCATCCTCCTGCTGGCGATGAGCCTGGACGCCCCGATCATCTCCCGCGTCATGTCGGCCGCGTCCGCCGAGCGCCCGGCCATCACCAGGGCGCTGACGACCTTCGCCGAGAAGACCCGCCGCTACCTCCTCGTCTCCACGATCTTCGGTTTGATCTGCGCGGCGCTGGACGTCGTCGCGCTGTACGTGCTGCAAGTGCCGCTCCCCCTGCTGTGGGGGGTGCTGGCGCTGATCACCAACTACATCCCGAACATCGGTTTCGTCATCGGGTTGGTGCCACCCGCCCTGCTCGGGCTGCTCACCGGGGGCATCCGGACGATGGTCCTGACGATCATCGCCTACATGGTGATCAACATCGTGGTGCAGTCGTTCATCCAGCCGAAGTTCCTCGGCGACGCGGTGGGGCTGACCACGACGGTGACATTCTTGTCACTGATCATCTGGGCGACGGTGCTCGGGCCGATCGGAGCGCTTCTCGCCATCCCGCTCACCCTGCTCACCCGGGCCCTGCTGATCGACAGCGACCCGAGCGCCAAGTGGTCGGGCGCGCTCGTCTCGGGCGAGATACCGAACGACCAGCCACGCTCGTAAGCTGCACACATGTACGTAGCGTCGGCGCCCGGCCCCTCGCTGGCCGGCCGCGTGGCCTGCCTGTGGACGCAGGACGCCGTGGCCCCTCTCGTCCAGCGGGTCGTTCCCGATGGCTGCGTCGATCTCATCTGGGGTCCCCACGGGCCGCACGTCGCGGGCCCCGACACGGGTCACTTCCTGGCGAGACTGGAGCCGGGCGAGCGGTTCACCGGCATCCGCTTCCGCCCGGGGGCTGTGGGCGAGGTGTTCGGCGTGCCCGCCGAGGGTCTCAGGGACCAGCGGGTGCCGCTGGCCGATCTGCCCACCTTCGAGCTCCGCGGGCCGGACGACCTACAGCGCGCGGTGGCGGCACGGCTGCGTGAGACGCCGGCGCCGGAGGAGTGCGCTCCCGCCATCACCCGGGCGCTCCGGCACGGCTCGACCGTCGCCCGGGTCGCGTGGGATCTCGGTCTCAGCGAGCGGCAGCTGAACAGGCGGTGCGTGCGGGCGTTCGGGTACGGGCCCAAGGTCCTCCAGCGCGTCGTGCGGTTCCAGAGGGCGCTCGCGCTGGCCAGGGCAGGGGCGCGACCGGCCGACGTGGCGGCCGGGTGCGGCTACAGCGACCAGGCGCACATGGCGAACGACGTGCGACGCCTCGCCGGTGTCCCCCTCGGCCGGTTGCTCTCGGGCGAGACCGCCTGACCCTGGCGCGGGGAACACAAACCGAGAACACAAGCGGGGAACACAAGCGGAGACCGCACGCGGAGAACGCACGGAGATCGCGACAGGGAGTGCTCACAGCAGGAAGTGCTCCCGGCCCGACTCGCTGAAGCGCTTCCTGAGCTCGGCGCGGTCGGCGCCGGTCATCGGCATGTAGCGCGGTTCCCGATCCGGCCGCCAGAAGACCGGGTCGGCGCACTCCCACCGTTCTCGGCGCAGGCCCGTCTTGTCCACCTTGTTGGTGGGCGTGAGCGGCATCGCCCCTGTGATCCGTACGAACCGGGGCGCCCACTTGGTCCCCAGATCAGGCTGATCCACGAGGAACGCCGCGAAGCGTCCGGGGTCGAAGGGGCCGGAGAGTTCGAGTGTGGCCATCACCTGGTCGCCGGTCCGCGCGTCCGGCACCGCGTACACCGCGCACATGATCACCGGCGCGTACCTGGCGAGGATGCGCTCGACCGGCGCGGCGGCGAAGTTCTCGCCGTCGACGCGCAGCCAGTCGGCGTCCCGGCCGGCGAAGTAGAAGTATCCGTCCTGGTCGCGGTAGCCGAGGTCGCCACTCCAGTACCAGCCGTCGCGCAGGCGCCGGGCGTCGGCCTCGGGATTGTTGTAGTACCCCTCGAAGGTCGCGCCCCGCCGGACGATCTCGCCGATGGCCTCGTGGGCGTTGACCAGCCTCCGCGTCTCGTCGAAGACGGCGCGGGGGCATTCGTGACCGGTCTTCGGGTCGTGGACGGCGAGGTCGGTGTCGCCGGACGCGAGCCCCAGGGCGTCCGGCGGGGTCCCCGGCGTCTTGCTGATGGAGATCACACCCTCGCTGGAGCCGTATCCCTCGATGGTGCGGCAGCCGAACCGCCGGCCGAACTCGGTCATGTCGCGTGCCGACGCCTCGGTGCCGAACGCGGCGGCCAGCGAGTTGTCCGCGTCGTCCGGACGTTCCGGCGTGGCCAGGATGTACGCGAGCGCCCGTCCCACGTAGTTGAAATACGTAACCCCATATTTCCGGATATCGGGGAGGAAGCCCGAGGCGCTGAAGCGCCGGCGCAGTGCCACGGTCGCTCCCCCGTACGTCGCCATGGCCAGGTTGGCCATCACGGCGTTGCCGTGGAACAGCGGCATGGCGGCATAGGTGACCGCGCCGCGGCCGATGCCGAACGCCATGCCATGCGCCGCGATCATCGCCAGGCGGCCCTGGGAGCAGATGACCGCCTTCGGCGCGCCCGTGGAGCCGGACGTGAACAGCAGGAGCAGCGGGTCGGATTCCGCGACCGTACGGCTCGCGCCCTCATGCGAGTCCAGGGAAGACCGGTAGCCGGGCGAATCCGCGAGCAGCACCGGGACGCCCAGGTCCATGCCGTTGAGCAGGCTCGCCCGCCCGGAGTCGGTGACCAGGAACAGGCAGTCGGTGTGCCGGATGTCGGCGGCCAGCTCGGCACCGCGCCGGGTGGGGTTGACCCCCACCACCACAGCCCCGGCGAGGGCCGCGCCGAAGATCCAGAAGACGTACTCGGGGACGTTGTCCAGCAGGACGCCGACGTGGAACGGGCGCCCGGGATCGCGCATGGCCAGCGCGAACGCCGCCCGCCTCCGCGCCTCGTGGACGACCCGCGCCCATGTGTAGGTCTCGTCCTCGAACCGGAGGCCGGCGTGCCCGTCGTGGGCACGCGCCTCCACCAGCTCCGCGAAGGTCGGCACTCCCTGATTTTGAGCAAGCGCTTGGTGCTCGTCAACCGTCCCCGTGAGGTACGGCCGCGAGCGTGCCCGCGGGGGTCAGGCCGAGGCGGCGACCGGCGAGCGGGGAAGCTCGGCCGGGACGAGGGACGAGCGCCCGGTGCGTCGGGCACCCCATGGCATGGCGGCGACCAGGACCGGAAGGAGCACCGCGGAGCTCATCGCCCACGGCTCGTGCAGGTACCACCACTTCTCGTTGTCGAACTGCGTCAGGTAGAGATACCCGACCGCGGCCCAGGTGGAGGCGCCGATGACGGCGGGCCAGGCGAACCGCGTGGGCCTCGCCACGAGGAACGGCATGAACCACATGAGGTACTGCGCTCCGAGGCGCGGGGTCACCACCATGAACGCCAGCAGCAGGGCCGTGGTCAGGTCGATCGGATCGGCCTTCCGCCACAGGAACCCGACGACGAGCAGCGTGGCGTAGATCATCCACTGGCCGTAGCGGGCGAGGTCGGCGTCGAGCGTCCAGTCGCCGCCCACCATGAGCGCCGTCCACCCCCACTCGCCCACGATCGGGCGCACGTCGCCGATGGTGCGGATGACCGTGGGCAACTGGGAGAGGGACGTGCCGGCGCCGATCGGCAGGGTGACGAGGAAGAAGACGGGCGCCACCCCGGTCGCGAAGAACGCGTACGCCCGGGACCGCAGGTCGGGCAGGAACAGCAGCATCCCGGGAACCAGCCAGATCGGCCAGCTCTTGGCGCACAGCGCGAGACCCATCAGCAGGCCCGCGACGATCGCGTTGCGGACCGGCCGCGAGGTCCTGGCGTTCCTGGCCACGATGAAGGCGGCCACGCCGAAGACCAGCGAGACCGGCTCGACCTGGCCGTGCACCGACGCGACCAGCAGCGCGAGCGGGTTGCAGGCGTACTGGAAGGCGCGGAGCCTGGCGTCCCTGCCGCCGGCCAGCTTGCCGACGAGAGGGATCAGGATGATGTCGGAGACCACGGTGACCAGGCGACCGGCGACTTCCCACGGGATGTGCATCCACAGGAGTAACCCGTAGACGTACGGGATCGTCGGAAGGAAGTGCCAGCCGCCGTTGCTCTCCAGGACCGGATCCTTGTGGGCGAGGATCGCCTCACCCGCCGGTTTGAAGCTGTTCACGAAGTCGACCGGTTGCCAGGTGTCGGTCGCCGACAGGATCATGATGAGGACGCGGAAGCCGATGCCGATCGCGAGAGCGACGGCGAGAGACGGCTTCCAGCCCTTCCACTGTGCGACGACCGCCAGCACGACACCTGATACGAGGACGAACCCCGTGAGAATTGCGTAGTCCATGACGCTCACTAGCCTGCCGGACGACAGGCCAAACCGACCACTCGGGCACGAAAATTGGCACCATCTATCCAGAATTGTTCACACAAAGAAGTGTTTTGACTCCAATGGGTGACGATGGCATGGTCAGTGTGCATCAGGGGAGCGCGTTGAGGTAGGCGCGGTGGTTGAGTGAGAACTCCGATCCGTTGTACCTGTCCCAGTTGATCGACCACGTCATGAGGCCGCGCAGGCTCGGGTAGACCCCGCGCGGCCGGTAGGGACCGCAGTTGGTCCCCTTCGCCAGGCAGTCGAAGGCCTTCTGGACCTCCGCCACCGCGGTGAAGCCGTTCCCCGCGTACGGCGCGGCGGGCAGGCCGATGGCGACCTGGTCCGGGCGCAGCGCGGGGAAGACGTCGGCGGCGTTCCCTCGCACGGGGAAGCCGGTGAGCAGCATGTCGGTCATGGCGACGTGGAAGTCCGCCGCGCCCATGGTGTGGTACTGGTTGTCCAGCCCCATGATCGGACCTGAGTTGTAGTCCTGCACGTGGAGCAGGGTCAGGTCGTTGCGCAGGGCGTGGATCACCGGCAGGTACGCGCCGGAGCGAGGATCGGCCCCGCCCGTTCCCGAGCCGTAGAACTGGTACCCGAGTTGCACGAAGAAGGTCTCCGGAGCCATGGTCAGCACGAACTTCGTGCCGTATTTGGCCTTGAGGGTCCTGATGGCCGAGATCAGGTTCACCACGGCCGGGGTCGTCGGGTTCCTGAAGTCGGTGTCCCCCGCGTTGAGCGACAGCGAGTGGCCCTCGAAGTCGATGTCGAGCCCGTCGAGGCCGTACTTGTCGATGATCGCGCCGACCGACCTGACGAACGTGTCACGCGCGGCGGTGGTGGTGAGCTGCACCTGGCCGTTCTGGCCGCCGATCGAGATGAGCACCTTCTTGCCGGCCGCCTGCTTGGCGCGGATGGCGGCGGTGAAGTCGGCGTCGCTCTCGACGTTCGGGCACTCGCCGGACGGGCACCGGTTGAAGCGGATGTCGCCCGAGGTCACGGAGGTGGGCTCGCCGAAGGCCAGGTCGATGACGTCCCAGGCGTTCGGGACATCGCTCATCCTGATATATCCGGAACCGTTGGCGAATGACGCGTGGAGGTACCCGACCAGCACCCGCTTCGGCAGGGTGTTGGGCGGCGGTGGCGTGGTCGAGGGCGTGCCCGTCACCTCCGCCGACCTCGCCGACTCCCCCGCCGTGTTCGAGGCGCTCACCGCGAACCTGTAGGCCGTGCCCGAGGTCAGCCCCGAGGCGGTGTAGGTCGCCCCGGTGGGGGTGCCGATCTTGGTCCCGTCCCGGTAGACGTTGTACGCGGTCGCGCCCGTGGACGCCGACCAGCTCAGCGAGACGCTGGAGGCGGTGGTGCCGGTGACCGCGAGCCCTGCCGGCACGGCCGGGACCTGGGTGCCTCCGCCGTCACCGGCGGGCCCGTCCAGCACGATGTCGTCGGCGTTGTAGGTGCCCGTGCCGTACCAGCCGTTGACGTAGACGGTGACCGACGTCGTGGCCGAGCCGGTGGTGAACGACGTGGTGAGCTGGGCGTACGCCGAGCCGGGGGTGCCCCAGGTGCTGACGTCGGTGGTGCCGGTGCCGAGCGCGCCGAGGAAGACGTAGCTTCCCCGGACCCACGCCGACAGGGAGTACGACGAGGACGGCTTCACCCTGACCGTCTGGGAGCAGCGGGCGTAGTCGCTGCCCGCCGGGGTGGCCTCCAGCGCGGAGGCGCCCCCGTGGACCGGGCTGGTGACGGTCTTCGCGGTGGACGCGCAGGTCCAGCCGCTGAGCCCGCTCTCGAACCCGGGGTTGGCGGCGATGTTGGCCGCCAGGGCCGCCGTGGCCGGGACCACCACCCCGAGAGCCAGCGCGGCCGTCACGGCGACCGCCTTGAGCCGGGACAGAGGGCCGGCCGCCCTGAGACGTGAGAGGGACGCGGCTGGGAGGCGTGAGAAGAAGGTCATCCGTTGTACCCCGCGAAGATCTTGGAGAAGTCGTACGGCGACTGGGCGATGTTCGTGCACATGTAGAGCGCTCCGAAGCAGGCGTTGCGGTCGCGGGTCATCTCCCAGAAGGCCAGCTCGCCCAGGTGCCTGGTCGTGGCGAAGGCCACGAGCTGCCGGGCGTCGGCCTGGTCGAAGAACCGCCCGTCATCGTTCTGGCCGACCATCGGGGTGACGCCGACCATGCGCCAGATCTGGGCGTCGGTCCTGCCGGGGTAGAGGGACCTGAGCTGGGCGAAGGTGCTCTGCGCCGCCTGGACCGCCGCGTCGCCGTAGTCGGCGGACCGGTAGTAGTCCATCGCCATGACGTTGACGACGTCCAGTGCCACGCCCGCGTCGCGCGCCGACCTCACGACGTTCAGGCCGTCGGCGGTGAGCCCTTCGGGCAGGACGGGCAGGGTGAGCGAGATCCTCAGGCCGGGGTTGGCCTGCTGGAGGCGGGCCAGCGCCTGCGACCTGCGGTTCACCGACACCGGGTCGGCCGTGGCCGCGCCCTCGATGTCCAGGTCGACGTACTTCAGCGCGTACGCCTTGACGACCGCGTCGTACTCGGTGAACAGCGCGTTCACGTCCGAGCACGCCTGAGCCAGCTCGATGCCGCTGGCGCCGCCGAAGGAGATCTTCACGTCGCCGCCGCCCGCGCGGATCGCGTCGATCTGGTCCTTCGCCCAGCCCTGGCGTGGGTCGTAGGCGTTGAACCACATCGCCTTGCAGGAGGAGGCGGTGATGAAGGCCAGGGTGAAGTTCTTCAGACCGGACGCCGACCTCATCGCGGGGATGCTGGGGGTCGGCCAGGCGCCCATGTCGACGTACGGCGCGTGGAACAGTGATCCCGGGCTGCCCGGCGGAGGCGTCGTGGTGGTGGTGGGAGTGGGCGTCGGGGTGGGAGTGGGGCCCGTTCCGCCGGAGCAGGAGGCGCCGTTCAGCGTGCACCCGGCCGGCGCGCCCGTACCGCTCGCCACCCAGCCGAAGGTGGTGGACGCCCCGGGGGCCAGCGTGCCGTTGTACTCGCGGTTCTTGAACGTGTAGTGGTCGCCCGACCGGGTCATGAGCGCGTCCCAGTAGGTCCCTGCCGTGGTTCCGGACGGCAGGTCGAAGGCGACGGTCCAGCCGTTGAGCGTCGCGGAACCCGTGTTGGTGATCGTGAACTGGCCGTTGTACCCGGTGTCCCAGCTCGACGTCTTGGCGAAGACGGCGGTGTCGGCGTACGCGGGCCCGGGGACGGCGAGCGCGGCGGCGACGGTGAGGAGCACCGTGGCGGCGGCGAGGGTCCAGGAAGCGGGGCGCGCTCTCAAGACGCAACCTCCCGAGGGTGAGGATTGAGGTCACAGCCCCCGCACCCCGGGGCGGGCCGGGGTGCGGGGGGATGGGTGTACGGCCCGCGCATCCCCTTGGGGGGACGGAGCTGCGCGGACCGTACGGTCATCGGGGGCTAGAAGCCCGCTGTGATCGAGGTGAACTGCCAGTCGCTCTGGCTGGTGCCGCTGCAGGACTCGTTCACGCCGCCGCCGGGGCAGGGACGGTCGCGGTTGACCGACCAGAAGGCCAGGCGGGCCAGGCCCTTGGACTTGGACCAGTCGCGGATCTGGGTCCAGATCGCCGGGGTGGTGAGCTCCTGCTGGTCGGACAGGCCGTTCATGCCCGAGATGCCCATGTGGGAGTAGGCGGTGGCGTCGGACCAGCCGAAGGCGGTCTTCAGCGCGTTCTTCAGGCCCTCGGAGGCGTTGACCGTGTTCTGGTACATGTTCGCGCCGCCGCCGAAGTCGAACGGCATGATCGTGAACACGTCGATGTTCGCGCCGAGCGCCGCGGCCTGGTTGATCAGGCGGGTGCCGTAGTACGTCGGACCGGTCGTGCTGGTGCCGAACGTGACGATCGTCTTGAGACCGGCGTTGTTCTGCTTGACGATCTTCAGCGCGTTGAGGATACGGTCCTGAACGGCCTCGTTCTCGAACTCGTCGCTGTTCTCGATGTCGATGTCGATGGACTTGAGGTTGTAGGCGCTGATGACCTGCTGGTACGCGGCGGCCAGTGCCTGCGGGGTCGAGCAGTTCGGGCCGAGTTTGTTGCCGCTCCATCCGCCGAACGACGGGACGATCTCGCCGCCCGCGGCCTTGATCTGGGAGATCGTGGTGGCGTCGACGCCGCCCTGGAGCGGGCGCTGGCCGTCCCACGCGGGGTTGCAGCCGCCGCTCGACAGGATGAAGGCCATCGTGAACGCCTTGATCCCGGTCGCGTTCATCACGGACGTCGCGCTGGGCGGGTTGCCCCAGCCCATGTAGAGGTAGGGCTGGCCCTTGCCACCGCCGGGCGGCGGGTTGGTGCAACCGGTGGTCGTGCCGGTGACCGAGCCGCCGGCCGCCGACTCACCGACCGAGTTGTACGCCTTCACGGTGTAGGTGTGGGTCGTGCAGGTGCCGAGAGAGCCGATCGTGGCGGAGGTGCCGGTGACCGTGGCCTTGACCGTCGTTCCCTCGTACACGCGGTAGCCGGTGACGGTGCCGGTCGACGCCCCCCAGGACAGGGAGATCGACGTGTTGGCGGTGCCGGTGATGCTGGGGGTGCCCGGGGCGCCCGGGGCGCCGGGGTTGGTGGTGCCGCCCGAGCAGGAGGCGCCGTTCAGCGTGCAGTTCAGCGGCGCGCTGAAGTTGCCGGGGCTGCCGTTGAAGCCGAAGCTGGTGCTTGCCCCGGCGGCCAGGGTCGGGGCCCAGCTCGGGTTGGAGAAGGTGTAGTGCTGGCCGCTCCTGGTCATCACCGCGTCCCACGAGGTGGTGACCGAGTAGCCGGCGGGCAGGTCGAAGGCGACGGTCCAGCCGTTGAGGGCGCTGGAGGTGCCGTTGGTGACCGTGTACTTGCCTTCGAACCCGCTGCCCCAGTCCTGGGGCTTGGTGAAGGTCGCGGTCGCCGAGGCCGCGAAGGCGGACCCTGTCGTCATGACCAGTACGGCCGCCGCGGCGACCAGAGCCGCGACGCATAGACGGATAAATCGCATTGAAGCTCCTCTTTGAGCCGGTACGACCGGTGCGCGCCGTGCCGGCGGGGGGTGCGAGGGCGGCCCGTGAAGGCCTAGAAGAGGGGTGAACTCGTGGGCCGGGTGGTGGTGGGGCGGCGGCTCACGCCATTGCGTTTCCGCAGCTCAAAGCCTGGTCAGCTCAGGAGGGGGGCGGGCCACGGACGACTCCGTTGGTCATTTCTTTTAGGAAAGTTTCCTAAGAGTTGCCGCGATCGTAGCCCCGCGTCCGCGCGCCCACAAGACCCAAACTCCATGGTTTTCCCGCAGGCAGGGACCTTCTGACAAGGCGTACCGGCTGGTCTACCCGCCTGCCTGGACACGTACGGTCCGCGCCATGGGAGGGCACGCCTGAACCGGCGCCGCCGGAACCCGGTGACGGCCCGCTCCAGGAGCCGCCCGGCGAGCGCCGGGGTCAACGGGGCCCGGGCGGCAGGTCCAGGTATAACGTGATGTATCCCCTCGGACTCTGGAGCTTGGCGGCATGTTCTTCGGCATCACGAATATCTGGGCCTACGTCGTCGGGGCGTTCCTGATCATCCTTCTTCCCGGCCCGAACTCGCTGTACGTGCTGTCGGTCGGCGCACGGCGCGGCGTGCGGACCGGGTACCGGGCGGCCACCGGGGTGTTCGTCGGCGACACGGTGCTGATGGTGCTGTCGGCGGCCGGGGTCGCGTCGCTGCTCCAGTCGACGCCGCTGCTGTTCAACGTCGTGAAGTACGCCGGCGCGGGTTACCTGGCGTGGATCGGGATCGGCATGATCCGGGCCGCGCGGAGATCCTGGAGGAGTGAGCGCGGTGAGCCGGGCGAGGAGGGGAGGCGGGAGCCGGTCGAGGCCGTCGCGGACCTCACCGACCCGTTCAGGAAGGCCCTCACGGTCAGCCTGCTCAACCCGAAGGCGATCCTGTTCTTCATCTCGTTCTTCGTGCAGTTCGTTGATCCGCACTATGGCGCCCCGGCGCTGTCGTTCCTGATTCTCGGGGCGATCTGTCAGCTCTTCAGCGCGATGTATCTCTCTACGTTGATCTTCGGCGGCGTCTACCTGGCGAGCCAGTTCCGGCGGCGCAAGAGGCTCTCGGCGGGTCTCACCTCGGGAGTGGGCGCGGTCTTCCTGGGCTTCGGCGCCAAACTGGCCACCACCAGCCTCAGCTGACCTTCACCGCGCCGCTAGTCCTGGTTGACCTTCAGCGCCACGCTCACCAGCGAGAGGAACATCTCGGCGCCGGCGCGGTCCTCTATCTGGACTCGGATCCATCCGGAGCTGCGGCCGGGCGTCACGCGGTTCGAGTCGGCCAGGACCCTGGCCCACCGGTCGATGACCGGGGCCGTGAGCAGCAGCTCGGCGGTGTCGTCGCCCGACATGCGAATGATTTCACGCCCCCGGGTGCGGAACTTTATGGCCCTGCGGGTACGACTGACCGCGAGGTCGGGCCAGCGTGTGAGCTGGACGGCGACATCGGCCACGCAGCCGGCGGAGCGAACATGCGTGCGTGTGAGCACTGCCATAACTTCATGCTCGCGGGCCGCTCGCCCGGTGGAAACCCTCTGTTCCCGAACCGTTATCCGATGTTCAACCACTCCGGGAGGGACGGGCATAACCGCAGCTCGGGTAGTTGATCCATTAAAACGATCTTTTTCCTCATATGTACCGTTTAATCAGACATTGGGTACGGTGGGCAACCAATGACCGCAATCCGGTGTTTCAGGGGAGTTTCGCCGTTCCCATCTCCGGGTAGTCGCGGAAGCCTTAGCGTCGGTCCTCCGTCTTCCTCCCTGGGAGAAGCATGAACGCACCGTCCTTCACGCTCCCGAGGATCACCGCGCTGCTCAGGCAGGCCGTGCCGAAGCTCCTCGAAGGCGTGGTGGCCCCGCTCGCCGTCTTCTACAGCGCCCTCGCCCTGCTCGGACTCGACGGGGCGCTGATCGCCGCCGTCACGTGGGTGTACACCGGAGTGCTCTGGCGGGTGATCCGCCGCCGGCCTGTGCCGGGCACGATGATCCTCGCGGCGATCGCCATCACCGCCCGTGCCGCGCTGGGCTGGTGGACGGGCAGCGCCGTCGTCTACTTCCTGCAGCCCGAGCTCGGCACCATCTGCATCAGCGTGGCCTTCCTCGCCTCGGTGCGGCTGAACCGGCCCCTGGTCCAGAAGCTCACCCTCGACTACATCCACCTGCCCTCGACCGTGCTCGGGCACGAGCGGGTCAGGCGGTTCTTCGCGCGGATCACGCTGCTGTGGGCGTTCGTGCTGATGGCCAACTCCACCGTCAGCATCTGGCTGCTGCTGCACCAGTCGATCGGCACCTACCTACTGGTACGCACATCGGTGGTCGCGGCCATCAGCGGCGTGGCGGTCGGGTTCTCGATCTACGCGTTCCGCCGGGTGCTGCGTCGCCTGCACGCCGACACCCCCGCGCCCGTCCTGGCCATCACCGCCGGATAGGGCGCCGCGGCGCCGACCGGCCGCGTGGGACGTACGCGGGTGGGCGAGGATGGGTGCGTTTCCACCGTGGAGAGGACAGACATATGGGATGCGCACTCGTCACCGGGGCGTCGCGGGGACTCGGCGCGGTCATCGCCGAGCGGCTGGCGGCGGACGGCTGGAAGGTCGTCGTCAACTACGCCCACGACACCGCCGGGGCGACCGCCGTGGCGGAGCGCATCGGCGCCGCGGCCCACGTCTCCCGCTTCGACGTGACCGACGAGGAGTCGGTGCTGCGGGGCGTCGCCGAGATCCGCGAGAGCGCCGGTCCGATCAGCGTCGTGGTCAACAACGCGACCGGGCCCCAGCCGATGATGCCGATCGAGAAGCAGACGTGGGACGACCACCTCGACCAGCTCCGGTTCTTCGTGAAGGCGCCGCTGCTGCTCCTGCACGCCGTCCTGCCCGACCTGCGGGCCTCCGGAGGGGGCCGCGTCATCAACATCGGCAGCGAGGTCGCCGACCTGGGCAACGCCGACTTCGGGCACTACGTGTCGGCCAAGGCGGCCATGCACGGCCTCACCCGTTCCTGGGCGCGCGAGCTTGGCCCGCTCGGCATCACGGTCAACACCGTCGAGCCCGGCTGGATCCCGGTGGAGCGCCACGAGGGCTCCGACGTGAGCGACTACCGCGACGCGCTGCCGCTCCGCCACATGGGGGTGCCCGCCGACGTCGCCGAGGCCGTCGCGTTCCTGGCGTCGCCGGGCGCCGCGTTCATCACCGGCCAGCGCCTCGCCGTCAACGGCGGCAACACCATGAGCTAGGGCGGCGGGCCTCCCCACCGGGGCCGTCATCCTCAGCGAACCGTCCCGCGTACGTCGCTCGCGGTGACCTCGCGGTCCCGTGACGGGAACAGCGGGGCAGGGAGCAGGCGGACCAGCGCGCCCGAGCGTCCCGCGAGCAGCGGGCCGAGGATGGCCAGGACGAACACGTAGCCCGCGATGAAGGGCGCCAGCCTGCCGTCCAGCCCCGCGGCGATCGCGAGCGTGGCCAGGATCAGCGCGAACTCCCCTCGCGACAACACGGTCAGCCCGATGTTCACCGCCGCCTGCCTGTCGTAGGAGTGCAGGCGGGCCGCGATCGCGCCGGCGGCGATGTTCAGCACGAACGTCAGCGCCACGGCGATGACGACGGGGACCACGACGGGCCCGAAGTCGCCGGGGGCGATCGAGAGGCCGAACGAGAAGAAGAACAGCGCCGCGAACGCGTCGCGCAGCGGGTGGACCAGGGTGCGGATCCGCCCGGCCCCCTTGGTGTTCGCCAGGATGAGACCGATCATGAAGGCGCCGATGGCGTCGGAGACGCCCAGTTCCTCCGCGAGCCCGGCGGTGAGCACGGCGAGGCCGGTGAACATCACCACGAGCAGCTCGTCGTCCCTGGTCTCCACCAGCCTGCCGACCACGCGGCTGCCCCACCGGGCCACGGCGGTCAGCGCGATCAGGAACGCGAACGCCTTGCCGAACGCGACCGCCGCCTCAGCGAGGTCATGCGCGCCGCCCAGCACCGGCTGGAGCAGGGCGAGGTAGAGCGCGAGGAAGACGTCCTCCACGACGATGATGCCGAGGATCAGGCGGCTCTCCGGGTTGCCCAGGCGCTTCAGGTCGACGAGCAGCTTGGTGACGATGGCCGACGACGAGATGCCGATGACCCCGGCCAGGACCAGCGCCTCCCTGCCTCCCCAGCCCACCGCGAACCCGAACGCCAGGCCGCCCCCGACGTTCAGCAGCAGGTAGATCCCTCCGGCCGCGAGCAGCCGCCCGCCGCCCTGGACGATGTCGTCGAGCGAGAATTCGAGGCCCAGATAGAAGAGCAGGAAGATCAGGCCGAGCGCGGCGACGACCTTGAGGTCGGCCGGGTTGTCGACCAGGGCGAGCCCGGGGGTGTGCGGGCCGAAGATGATGCCCGCCAGCATGAAGAGCGGGATGGTCGGCAGCCCGATCTTGGCTCCGAGCCGGGCGACGACCCCCGCGGCCAGGAAGGAGCCGCCGAGGGCGACGAGCTCGTCAGCCAGTGCCATGGTGTCTCCCCTCGCGGGTGAAGACGGGCAGGGCGGGGACGTGTTCGTGGGTCATCGGAAACCTCCGGCAGGTCGTCGTCAGGGTTTCGAGGTGTGGTCCCTGGAGCGCGCGTCACGGCAGGCCTCGCCGCGCGCACCGCTGGAGGGCCGCGCCGTCGCGTGGACGATCTACGGGTACCTCAGGCGCGCGGGATCGCCGCGGCTCCCCGATCAGAGGGGAGCGCGTGACGGCGAGGCGTCAGGGACCCTCGGCCGGAGGGGCGCGGGGGCGGGAGGGCCGGTGCGCCGGGGGTACGGGCGCGCGGGTGCCCCGGTCGCGCGGTACGAGCCCGCGTGTCCCCGCCTGCGGGCCGTACCCGGCGGGAGGCGGCGTGTCCGCCCAGCCGATCTGCGGCGGGACGATCCGGTGGGCCGTACCCGGGATCACCTTGACAAGGAACGGGCCGTCGGCGGCCGTGACGTCGGGTGACCGGTCGTGGGCCCCCGCCGGCAGGGCGCTTCTGAGGCCGTAGGCGGCGACGGCGGCGATCAGGAGCGCGAGCGCCGCCAACGCGAGAAAGGGAACCGCTCTGGGAACGGCGATCGCATCCGATCGTCTCCTCAAGCGCCCGGTCCCCTTTCCTCAGGTGGACCAATTTTAGCATTTGACCCCAAAGCCACCATCCGGGCGATCTTCTCCCTGCCCGGGACGGTGGCCCGGGGACGACCGTCCTTCTAGGCGACGAGGGTCTTGAGGAAGTTCCTGGTGCGCACCGCGTCGTCGCCGGAGACGAATGTCGCGGCGGCGAAGTCGGTCACCCCGATGCCGGCGAGGGCCTCGATCTGACCGGCCACCTCGTCCTCGTCGCCCACGATCGCGACCCCGGACGGACCCGCGGCGCCCTCGCGGTCGAGCATCGCCCGGTAGGACGGGAGCTGGCCGTAGATGGCGAGGACCTCGTCGGCGTGGGCCCTGGCGGCGTCCTTGTCAGCGGTCACGGCGACCGGAAGCGCGCACACGATGCGGGGGTCGGGGCGCCCTGCGGCCCGCGCGGCCTCCGTGATCGATGGGACGACGTGATCGGCGACGGTCTTGGGCCCGGTCATCCATAGCACGGTGCCGTCCGCCATCTCGCCCGCCAGGCGGAGCATCCGGGGCGCCAGCGCGGCGATCAGCACGGGGACGGTGCCCGCTCCCGGGGTGCCGAGGCCCATGTGCGCCTTGAGGGTCTCGCCGTCGAAGTCGGCCTGCTCGCCGCGCAGGAGGGGAAGCAGCACCGAGAGGTACTCCCGCATGTGCCGCGCCGGCCTGTCGAAGCTGTAGCCGTACATGTTCTCGATCACGATCTGGTGGGACAGGCCGATGCCGAGCGCGAGCCGTCCGCCGAGGGCCGTGGCGGTGGTGAGGGCCTGCTGCGCGAGGACGGCGGGGTGCCGGGGGTACGTGGGCACCACGGCCGTGCCGAGCTCGATGCCCGGCACCCGGCTTCCCGCGACCGCGAGCGCGGTCAGCGCGTCGAGCCCGAAGATGTTCGAGACCCAGGCCGAGGCGAAGCCGTCGTCGGCCGCCCTGGCGATGCGCTCGCCCAGCTTGGTGATCGCGTCCGGACCCGAGGGTTCGTTGAGATAAAGCCCGATGCGCATTGTCCTACCCATCTGAACCGAATGAAGTTCTAGTTTGGCTCCGTCATCGTACGCCGCCGGTCCCGTCGACGGCGGGCCGGTGAGCGCGGCCGTCGAGACTATTTTGAGGCAAGCTCATATACTGGCCGACTGGTCCCGCTGCGGTGTGGAGGCAAGCACCGATCATGACGGCGAAGAAGACGATGACGGGCCCGGGTGGTCAGGAGCGGAACGAATCGGCCGTCTCGTTCGCGTGGCTGGCGGACGCCCTCGGCGCCGGATCGGCGGTGGTCCTCGACCGGTGGGCGGAGGCCCGCGACGGCATGCGGCGGTCGCGGCACCGCCTCGTCCCCGCCTCCCCGGGCTCTGTCTCCGATCCCTGGCTGGCCAGGGGCGTACGGGGCGTCGGCACCGGCGGCGTCGCCCCTTCCTGGAACCCCCCGGACAGGATCGACGAATGGCCGGACCACGACGTGAACGCGCTGGTGAAGGGCGTTCCGTCCACCGCGTGGCGCACGCGGCACGTGTCCCTCCCATCAGGCCGTGGAGAGGGCGGGTGTGACGCCGCGGACGCCGTCACCCGCTTCCAGCGCATGGAGGCCGGGGACGTCCTGCGCGAGCACGTCCGTACCTGGCTGAGCTGCGCCGTCGGGCCGCTGCTGCGCGACGTCATGCTGACCCCGGAGTGCGGGCAGGGCGCTCTGAGCGAGGACGCCGCCGCCCGGCTCGCGATCCCACGCCAGATCAAGCTCCCGGCCCGGTGGGCGGCGGCGAACGAGTTCGCCGAAAGGCCCCTCGACCTGCTCTACAACCTGGAGACGTCACCGGACGGGCGGCTGTCCTTCCTGGACGCGGCCGACGTCAGGGCGGGCCAGGGGGAGGTCTGGCGCGGGTACTGGGCCTGGCTGAGCGCCGACGTCCGCTTCGGGGAGATGGCGGAGGCGCTGCGGCTGGCGGCGCGTCTCATGCGCAGCCGTCCCGTGGTCGAGGGCCTGCTCCAGACGGCGGACTCGGACGACCCCCAGCTCAGGATGATCGCTCCGGCGGTCGCGCGGCGATGGCTGCTCACGCTGAAGGCGATGGCCTGGCTGGAGGAGGCCGCGCGCGAACCGTGGACCCATGTGCGGCCGAAGGATCTGGCCTGCTTCGCCTTCAACGCCGTGAAGCCCGCCTGGCGGCGCCGCGTCGTCGGTATCAGCCACCGGTCGGACGACGCCAAGCGGGCCCTGCGCCACCTGGAGCTCTGGTCGTCCAGCCGGTGCGCGATCGACGCCGGGTACGTCCCCTCCTGGGAGACCAACACCGGGATGGTCTGGGCCCTGTACGGCACGACCCCCGCGATCGTACGGGTGCGCTCCCCCGGCTACGGCGAATCGGTCTGGTGCCTGCGGGAGGCCGAGCTGACCCGCCATCTCGTCGAGCGGGCCGACTTCCTGCCGGAGCGGTGGGTGCTGGACGTCGAACCGGCCGACCTCGGCGCCTTCGACGCGGCCTACTCCGCGTGGGACCGTGAGACCCGCGGCTCCGAGACCGTCCCCGTGGTGCTGCCCGAGTTCCCGCCCTCGTGCCGCGTGTGGACGCCGAGCCCGATGCCGGTCTGGGAGGCGGCGATGCTGCGGGCGAGCGCGGCCCTGCGTGTGATCAACACCATGCTGGCCGGCGCCGACCTCACCAACCGCTTCGTCGCCGAGTTCCTGCTCGGCGGCGTCGAGTTCCCCGGCCCCGCGCCGACCGCCGGCCCGGGGGGCTGGAGGGACTACCGGACGGTGTTCCTGCGGTTCCAGGCGCTGTGCGCCGCCGACCCCGCCGAGCCGGGGCTGCGGCTGCCGCAGGGGTACGCGGCCGAGCAGATGGCCCTGGACCTCGACATGCTGCAGAGGATGCCCGACCTGAGCACCGGGACGGCGGACCTCGGTGACCTGCTGGTCGCCTTCGAGTTCCTCCGCACCGAATGGCCGCTCGTGCCCGACGACCACATGGGACGGTTCCTCGCCGTCGACTGCCGAGGCCTGACCCGCGAGCGGTGGGCGCGGGACGAGCGGCTGGCGCTCCAGCGCGGGCTCCTGGCCATCCGCGCGCCCGTCCCCGTGTGGATCATCCAGCTCGCCGGGCAGGCGGTCGAGGACTGGGGGATCCCCGGAGACCACCCGATCTTCACCGAGCACTTCCCTGGGCAGTTCTCGTGGATGCTGGAGGGCTCGCTCGACCGTCGCGGAGCGCAGTCCCTCTTCCCGGCCAGCTCGGGGCTCGAACTCTCGGCCGACGTACGGCACCGCTGCCGCGAGGGCGGTTGAGCACCCCCCGGAAGCGAGCCGCGCGGCCGGATGATCGGTAAAGTGGCGCGGATGCGACGTGTCGGGGTATGTGCCCTCGTTCTGGTGCTGGGCACGGCGTGCGGGGGCGGGCTGACGCTCGCGGAGACGACCGGCGTCCTTCGCGAGGACGCCGCGGTGCTGAGCCGTATGGATCTCGACCACAAGGCCACGGCCTTCACCGACGACCGCTCCGGCTGCGAGGCGGGCACCCGGCGGAGCGTCTTCACGATGACCGGCGACCTGCCGCGGGGCGCCGACCCGGCGGCGGCCTCGGCGGCGCTGGCCTCCACGGTGGCCACCGAGTTCCGCACGATGGGCTACCAGGAGGCCGAGGGCCCGCACGCGCGGTTCGGCGTGAACGTCAGCGTGCTGGAGAAGCAGTCCCTCGGCATCGTGTTCACGGTGACGATGCGCACCGATCCACCGAATGTCGATATATCGGGTAAGACCGGCTGCCTCCCCGAGTGATCACGCGAAGCCGCCCGAGAGCCGCACACCTTAGAGGACCTCGGTGACGTAGCGGCGGATGAGGGTGGCGATCACCTCGTGTCCGTCGGCGGCCCACACGTCGGCGTTGAAGATCTCCACCTCGATCGGCCCCGCGTACCCCGCGGCGTCGACGGCGGACCGCAGCGGCCGGAAGTCGATCACGCCGTCGCCCATCATGCCCCGCCCGAGCAGCACGTCGGCCGGAAGCGGCACGAGGAAGTCGCAGACCTGGAAGCTCGCGACGCGCTCCCCCGCCCGCGCGATCTGGTCGAGCACGTCCGGGTCCCACCACACGTGGAAGGTGTCGACCACCACCCCGACCGCCTCTGCCTGCCACCGGGACGCGAGGTCGACGGCCTGGCCGAGCGTGGAGAGCACGGCCCGGTCGGCGCAGTACATCGGATGCAGGGGCTCCAGCGCCAGCCGTACCCCCGCGCCGAGGGCGTACGGGACGAGCTCGTCCAGCGCCTCCCCGACCCGTGACCGGGCTCCGGCCAGGTCACGCGAGCCGCCGGGCAGCCCGCCGACGACCAGGACCAGGCAGTCCGCGCCCAGGGTGGCGGCCTCGTCGATCGCCCGGCGGTTGTCCTCCAGCGCGGAGGCGAACCCGGCCGGGTCCTCGGCGGTCAGGAAGCCTCCCCGGCACAGCGACGACACGCGCAGGCCCGCGTCCCGTACGAGCTTGGCGCTCGCCGCGAGGCCCTGATCGGCGACCTGCTGACGCCAGAGCCCGATCGCGGGTATCCCGAAGCGGGCGCACCCGTCCACGGCCTCCGCCACCCCGAACCGGCGCGTCGTCCACTGGTTCAGGGAGAGCCTGGCCAGGCGCGGATCCCCCGGCGCGGGCGTCTCGATCGCGGCGGGACGGCCGCTCGGCACGTCCACGGCCGGGCGGCTCGCGCTCCCCCCACGGCCGGTCACGCGGCCACCCCCGCCGTGGCGAGCAGGGCGCGCATGCGGGACTCGGCGAGATCGGGGTCGGGGAACAGCCCGGCCTGGTCCGCCAGGCGGAACACCTCGGCGAGGTGGACGATCGAACGGGCCGACTGCGCCCCGGCGACCATGGCGAACGCGTCCTGGTGCCCGGCGAGCCACGCCAGGAACACGATGCCCGTCTTGTAGTTGTACGTCGGCGCCTCGAAGATCTTGCGGGACAGCGGCACGGTCGGCTCCAGCAGTTCCCTGTAGCGTCCGTTCTCCCCCGCGTCCAGGGCCTGGAGCGCGGCGGAGGCGGCGGGGGCGATCGCGTCGAAGATGCCGAGCAGCGCGTCACTGCCCGACTCGATGAGCGGGGCGTAGTTGAAGTCGTCCCCGGTGTAGAGCCGCACGCCCGGCGGAAGGGCGGCGCGCAGCCGTACCTCGTGGCCGGCGTCCAGGAGCGAGACCTTGACCCCGTCGACGCGGGAGGCGTTGTCGCGGATCAGCGCGAACAGCGACTCCGTCGCCGCCTCGACGTCGCGCGAGCCCCAGTAGCCCCCAAGGGCCGGGTCGAACATCTCGCCCAGCCAGTGCAGGATCACCGGCCGGTCCACCTCGGCGAGCAGCTTGCCGTAGACGGCGTGGTAGTCCTCGGGCGTATGGGCCAGCGCGGCGAGCCTGCGGCTGGCCATGAGGATCACTCCGGCCCCCGCCGACTGCACGAGGTCGATCTGCTCGGCGTACGCGCGCAGCACGTCCTGCGGCGTCCGGGCGTCCGGCGCGTGGTCGGTGCCCGCCCCGCAGGCCACCAGCTCGGCCGGGTCGCCGAACGCCGCCGCCTCCCCGGCCGTACGCCTGATCAGCTCGCGCGTCGCGGCCCAGTCGAGGCCCATGTTGCGCTGGGCGGTGTCCATGGCGTCGGCCACGCGGAAGCCGTACGACCACAGGTGCCGCCGGAACCGGAGCGTGGCCTCCCAGTCGACCGCGGCGGGCGCGCCCGGCGTGTTGTCGCCGAGCGGGTCGGCGACCACGTGCGCGGCCGCGTACGCGACGCGGGAGCGGGGCGGCCCGGGCGGGCGGGGCCGGTCGACGGGCTCGCGCGGTTCGTAGGCCGAGAGCGTTCCCCCGGCCGTGGGCAGGACGATCACAGGGCGATCTCCGGGAGCTCGACGCGGCGGCCCTCGGCGGACGACCGCAGCCCCGACTCGGCGAGCTGCACGCCCCGCGCCCCGGCGAGGAAGTCGTGCGGGAACGGCGTGTCCTGGACCACGGCGCGGACGAACATCTCCCACTGGGTCTTGAACCCGTTGTCGAAGTCCCCGTTGTCGGGGACCTCCTGCCAGTCGTCCCTGAAGGAGTGGGTGACCGGGAGGTCGGGGTTCCAGACGGGCATGGGGGTGGTCCCCCGGTGCTGGATCCTGCAGCCGCGCAGACCCGCGACCGCGCTGCCGTGCGTGCCGTCCACCTGGAACTCCACCAGCTCGTCCCGGTTCACGCGGACGCACCAGGACGAGTTGATCTGGGCGACCGCGCCGCCCGCCAGCTCGAAGATGCCATAGGCGGCGTCGTCGGCCGTCGCCTCGTAGGCCCGCCCGGTCTCGTCGACCCGTTCCGGGATGTGGGTGACCACGCGCGCGGTGACCGCCTCGACCCGGCCGAAGAGGTTCTCCAGCACGTACGACCAGTGGCAGAACATGTCGAGCGCGATGCCGCCGCCGTCTTCGGCGCGGTAGTTCCACGACGGCCGCTGGGCGGGCTGCCAGTCGCCTTCGAAGACCCAGTAGCCGAACTCGCCGCGCACCGAAAGGACGCGGCCGAAGAAGCCGCCGTCGAGCAGGCGCCTGAGCTTGAGCAGGCCAGGCAGGAACAGCTTGTCCTGCACGACGCCGTTCCTGACGCCGGCGCTCCGGGCGAGGCGCGCGAGGGCCATGGCCTCCTCCAGCGTCTCGGCCAGCGGCTTCTCGGTGTAGACGTGTTTGCCGGCCTCGATGGCGCGCGTGATCGCGCCGACGCGCGCCGGGGTGACCTGCGCGTCGAAGTACAGCGCGTTGTCCGGGTCGCGCAGTGCCCCGGCGAGGTCGGTCGTCCAGTTCTTGAGGTTGTGCCGCTCGCAGAGCTCGCGGAGCTTGTACTCGCTGCGGCCGACCAGGACCGGCTCCAGCAGGACCCGCTCGCCGCCGCCGAGGTCGACGCCGCCCTGTTCGTTGACGGCCAGGACCGAGCGGACCAGGTGCTGGCGGTAACCCATGCGACCGGTGACACCGTTCATCACAACGCCTAGGGTCTGTGTGGTCACCCAGGGCCTCCTTTGCTTGGAAAGCGTTTTCCGTGTGCCGCCCGGCGGGCCGGACACCAATCCCTCGTGCTCCGCCGCCGTTGAGGACGCGAGCGCTTCCCGACGCTGGGAAAGCGCTTTCTCGGCGTACCGTAAGTTCCGTTCACATCACGGTCAAGGGGGTCGGCGCACAACATGCCCGGACGGCCGCGGGGGGCGGGCCGCCGGGGTGCCGCCCGCGACGGCCTCCCGTGTCCTCAGCGGCACAGCTTCTCAACGGCGCGGTCGCGGGCTCACGCTCGGTTTGCGTCCCCGGCGATCAGCGGTATGGTTGTGACACACCGACGCGGGGTGGAGCAGCTCGGTAGCTCGCTGGGCTCATAACCCAGAGGTCGCAGGTTCAAATCCTGCCCCCGCTACAAAAGAAGGCCCTGGTCACCGGTTTCCGGTGACCAGGGCCTTCGGCTTTCCGGGGCCGGAGATCGGAAACCCGATCTCAGAGGTGCTCGGTGAGAAAGCGGGTGGTCTCGGTGACGGCCCGCGTGACGTAGGGCTCGGTGTCGTAGAGGTCGATGTGGAGCCTGGCGTCGAGCCACACGAGCCTCTTCGGCTGGTCCATGCGCTTGTACGCCTCCTCGGCCCCCTCCGGGGAGCAGAAGGCGTCGACGACGCCGTGCACGATCAGGCCGGGCTTGGGTGACAGGAAGTCGGCGCCCATCATGTTGTCCACGGTGATCAGCTCGCGGATGGACGTCCGCGTGATCGTGTTCTTCCACGACGGGGACGCCGACCGCTCGGTTCCGTAATAGGCGAACGGCTCCTCCCCCTGCATCGCCGCCTCGCCGAAGAGGGCCACCGCCGGGAAGTACTCCACCTGGCCCCCACGGTCCTGCCGCTCGAAGACCTCGGTGAAGGAGGCCAGCGCCTCCTCGTAGCCCTCGTCGGACATGCCGGACCGCATGGCGTACGGGTTGTTGTACGCGCCGGCGATGCCCACGAATGCCTTCACCCTCGGGTCGAAGGCCGCGAAGCGGAGCGCGTACCCCGCGCCCAGGCAGATGCCCACGGCGCCCACGCGCTCGCCGTCCACCTCGGGAAGGCCACGCAGGTACGACACGGCGGCCCGCAGGTCGCCGAGCTTCCCCTGCGGGTCCTCGTGGTGGCGCGGTGTGCCGCCCGACCGTCCGAAGTTGCGGTGGTCGAACGCCAGCGTGACATACCCCGCCTCGGCGAGCCGGGCCGCGTACAAGCCCGTGACCTGCTCCTTCACGCCCGTGAGTGGCCCGGTGAACACCAGTGCCGGATGCGGGCCCCCGCCCTCGGGCACCCTGAGGTCGCCGGCGAGCGTGATGCCGTCGGCGGTGAACTCCACCTGATCAGCCATTCGGTCAGCCATGCCGGAAGTCAACCGCGAAAGTCGCCGGGCTGTTCCTCGAACCACCGCCCGAGCCACGCGACGACGGCCTCCACGAACGCGATCTTGTTGGCCGTCCTGACCGTCTCGTGGCCCTCGTCGTGGAAGAGCAGGTAGCGGCACGGGACGCCGCGCGCGGTGGCCTCGGCCACGACCTGCTCGGCCTCGTACACGGGCACGTTGGTGTCCTGCGCGCCGTGGACGACGAGCAGCGGCGCGGCCAGCCGGTCGAAGGAGTGGATGGGCGAAAGGGCCCGCAGCAGGTCGCGGTCGGCCACCGGGTCGCCGTACTCGGAGACGGCCGCGGCGGCGATCCACGGCTCGGTGCGGGCGTAGAAGGTCGCGAAGTCGGCCATGCCGCACACGTCCACCCCGGCGCGGAACAGCTCGGGGTAGGTCACCAGGGCCGCGAGCGTCAGATAGCCCCCGTACGAGCGGCCCATGCAGGCCACCCTGCCGGCGTCGGCGACCCCCGTCCGCACGAGGTGGTCCACGCAGTCGGCCACGTCGTCGATGGCGTGGAAGCGCAGCGCGTGGTTGTCGGCGTCGAGGAAGGCGCGCCCGAAGCCCGAGGAACCCCGGACGTTCGGCGCGAGCACGCTGATGCCCGCCGCCAGGAGCCGCTGGAAGAGCGGGTTGAAGGTCGGCCGCTCCTGGCTTTCCGGGCCGCCGTGCAGGTAGATCACACACGGCGTGCGGGACGGCCCGGCGCGGTACAGCCAGCCGCTCAGCTCCAGGCCGTCCCTGGCGGGAAAACAGACCAGCTCGGCCTCGATCTCGTCGGGCAGGGGGTCGTCACCGGCCACACGGCGGTAGGCGCCGGTCGCGAGGTCGCACAGCAGGACGTGCGAGGGCGTGGAGGGGCCCTCCCCCGCGATGACGGCCAGCGTGCCGTCCAGGGACAGCCGCGCGGAGCTGATCACGTCGACCGGCGGCGGCGGGAGCGGCCGGGTGCCGCCCTCGACCAGGTCGGCCACCTCCAGTTCGGAGCGGCCCGCGACGTTCCAGACCAGCAGGGCGACCGTGCCGTCCACGCTGACGGAGAACCGGTCGAGCTCGGCGTCGAGACGCTCGGCGATCACCTGGGGGGCGCCGCCCATGGGCATCGCGAGCAGCGCCATACGGTCGCGGCCGGCGTTGGAGCGGATGTAGGCCACCTCTCCGTCGGGGGACAGCGCGCCGAGGTCGGTCGTGGGCGGCAGCAGCGGCCGTTCCTTCCCGAAGGGCAGGTCGGCGACCGACATCTCGCGCATGCCGCGCGGCCCGTGGCGCAGCAGCACCCGGCGGTGGTCGCGGCTCACCGCGCTCGGCCACATCAGCGGGCCGGCCGCGATGGTGTCGCGGTGGCCGAGTCCCGCGTCGATGAGCACGGCCTCCGTCGAGCCGGACCCGGCCAGCTCGGCCACGAGCAGGGTCGAGCCCTGCCCGGTCCACCGCACGAACACGGCGGAGCCCCGCGCCGGGGTGTCCGTCGGCCCGGCGAGCAGGCGGCGGTCGGTGCCGTCGGGCCGTACGGCCCACACCTGGGTGTGCTCTCCGCCGCCCGGCGAGACCAGGACGGCCAGCCACTCGCCGTCCGGCGACCAGAGCACGTTGCCGACCGGCTCGGGGCCGGTGTCGATCACCCGCGCCCGCGGCGGTGCCGTGGGCGCTTCACGCCCCCCGGCCGCGTACTCGGGCAGGAGCTGGACCCAGGCGCGTGGCGAGCCGTCGCGGTCGCTGACGAACGCGACGGCCCGGTTGTCGGGCGACAGGGCGGGGAACCGGCAGATCCACGAGACGTCGACGGTCAGACTCCTTGTGCTTGAAGCCACATCTCCAGGAGTCCAAGTTGCCACAACGCGTTGGCTCCCAGTGTGGTTCTGTGGTCATCGGGCGCGGCGAGAAGCTTGTCCACCGTCGCGGGACGGAAGAGGCCGCGCGAGCGGGCGGTCGGCCCGGTGAGGGTGTCACGCACCATCTCCAGGAACGGGCCGTGGATGTGGCGGATCGCCGGCACGGGGAAGTAGCCCTTCGGGCGGTCGATGACCTCGTCGGGGACGATGCCCCGGGCCGCGGCCTTGAGCACGCCCTTGCCGCCTTCGGCCAGCTTGAGCTCGGGCGGGCACATGGCGGCCAGCTCGACCAGGTCGTGGTCGAGGAACGGGGTGCGCGCCTCCAGCCCGAAGGCCATCGTCATGTTGTCGACCCGCTTGACCGGGTCGTCCACGAGCATGACGCCGGTGTCCAGGCGCAGCACGGCGTCGAGCGCGGTGTCGGCGCCGGGCATGGCCAGGTGCTCGCGGACGAACGCGCCGCTGACGTCCTCGCCGAGCAGGTAGCCGGGCCCGAGGATCTCGGCGAGTCCCTCGTGCGCGCGGTCGAAGAAGACCTTCGCGTACACGTCGGCCGCGTCGCCGCGCGGCACGTTCTCCATCGGCGGGTACCAGTCGTAGCCCGCGAAGACCTCGTCGGCGCCCTGGCCGGACTGCACGACCTTGACGTGCCGCGACACTTCCTCGGACAGCAGGTGGAAGGCGACGCAGTCATGGCTGACCATGGGCTCGCTCATGGCCGCGACGGCGTTCTGGAGGGAGGGCAGGAGCCGCAGGTCGTCCACGAGGATGCGGTGGTGGTCGGTGCCGAACCGCCGGGCGACCAGGTCGGAGTAGACGAACTCGTCCCCGGACTCGCCGCCCGCCGCGTGGAACCCCACGCTGAAGGTGGCGATATCGCTCTGCCCCTCCTCGGCGAGCAGGGCGACGATCAGGCTGGAGTCCAGTCCGCCCGACAGCAGCACGCCCACCGGAACGTCGGCCACCGTGCGCCGCCGCACGGCCACCCTGAGGGCTTCGAGGACGGCCTCACGCCACTCGACGGGGCCCATCTCGCCCCTGGCGCTCTGGAGCACGTCCAGCTGCACCGCGCCCGGCTGGAGCACGCCCGGCTCCCGGGGACGCGTGAAGGCCGGGTTCCAGTAGTGGTCGTCGTGCGCCGTGCCGTCGGGGTCGATGGTCCGTACGGTCGCGGGCGGCAGCTTCTCCACGCCGGTCAGGATCGTGCGGGGCGAGGGCACCACAGAGTGGAAGGTCATGTAGTGGTGCAGTGCGACGCGGTCGACGTCGGTCCGCACTCCGCCGCCGGCGAGCAGCGCGGGCAGGGTGGAGGCGAACCGCAGCCGCGCCGCGTCACGGGTGAGGTAGAGCGGCTTGATGCCGAGCCGGTCGCGGCCGAGCACCAGCCGCCCGGTGTCCCGCTCGGCGACGGCGAACGCGAACATGCCCTTGAAGTGGTCCACGCACCTGCGGCCCCAGTGGCGGTAGGCCTTCAGCAGGACCTCGGTGTCGGAGGTGGAGAAGAACCGGTAGCCCTCCCCCAGCAGCACCTCGCGCAGTTCGCGGTAGTTGTAGAGGCAGCCGTTGAACACCCCGACCAGACCTGCCTCGGCGTCGACCATCGGCTGCGCCCCGCGGTCGGACAGGTCGATGATCTTCAAGCGGCGGTGGCCGAGCGCCACGGGGCCCTGCGCCCACAGGCCGGTGCCGTCGGGCCCGCGCGCGGCCATGGCCGCCGTCATGCGCTCGACGGCTCCGACGTCGGCCACGCGGCCGTCGAAACGGATCTCACCGCTGAGGCCGCACATCAGACGACCTCCCTCAGCAGCCAGGTGTCCTTGGCCCCGCCGCCCTGCGAGGAGTTGACGATCATGCTGTCGGGCGGGGCCACGCGGGTCAGCGCCGCCTGTGGGACGACCGGGTCCCTGCCGGTGAACACGAACGCGCGCAGGTCGATCACATGCGGGCGCAGGCGCTCGCCGTCGAAGGTGGGGTGCGTGGACAGGGCCACCGTCTCCTGCGCCACCCAGCGTTCCGGAGCGGCGAGGATCTCCTCGCGGATCGCCTTCAGCTCGTCCGCCGAGGCGTCCTGGCCGATGATCACCCCCTGGCCGCCGAAGCCGTCGACCGGTTTGACCACCAGGTCGTCCAGCCGGTCGAGCACGTGCTCGCGGTCTTCCGAGTCGCGGCAGAGGTAGGTCGTGACGTTGGAGAGCAGAGGACGTTCTCCCAGGTAGTAGTCGATGAGGCGGGGCACGTAGCGGTACAGGCTCTTGTCGTCGGCGACGCCGTTGCCGGGCGCGTTGGCCAGCGTGAGCGTTCCCCGCTCGATCGCGTCGAGGAGCGCGGCCCCGATCGGGCTCGCCAGGAGGCCGTCCTCCTCGATCCTTCGGTAGAGCACGTCCACGCGCCGCCCCTTGGCGTACACGACGCCCTCTCTGACCTCCAGGTCGGCGGGCTCGGCGAGGACCACGTCCATCTCCTCGGCGAGCGTCCGGTGCTCGTAGTACGCCGGGTCGTCGGGACCCGAAGTGATCACGCCGAGGGTGGGGTCGCCCACGGGCGAGGCGGCGAGCAGCGCCTCGCGCAGCAGGGACGCGGTGCCCTCGGGGTCCAGGACGGCCGAGCGGTCGAGCTCAGGAAGGACGTGGGCCGCCATCCGGCGGTTGCCCACCGCGTAGCCGATGCCCGAGGGCACCCGCAGGTTGTCCTCCAGCACGACCCACCGTCCCGCGCCGTCGCGGGCGACGTCCAGCCCGGCGACCGAGCATCTGATGGCCCCGCTGTGCACCCGCCAGCCGGCGGGCCGGTAGCCGGGCGACTCGTCCACGGCCCAGGCGGGAAGCACCCGGTCCTTGATCACCTCGCGCCTGCCGTACACGTCGCGCAGGAAGGCCTCCAGTGCGCGGACCCGCTGCGGCATCCCGTCGCGGATCTTCGCCCAGTCGTCGGCGGCGATCAGCCTCGGCACGAGGTCGACGGGCATCTTGCGGGACAGGTCGGTCGCCTCCTGGTCCGCGGCCTCGCCCTCCAGGCCTTCGTCTCCCCCGACCTGGAACGTCATGCCGGACTCGCGCATGTAGCGGTTGCGGGCGATCTCCCGCTCGCGCAGCTCCACCGGGCCGAGCCGGTCGAACGCCTTGAGGACCGGCTGGTAGGGCTCTCGGACGGTGCCCTCGATCACGGCCTCGTCCTGTACCGCGTCGTAGCCCTTGAGCAGGCTCGTCTCCAGGCCGGGGTTGGGGCCGCCGAACTCGGTCTGCCAGCCGTCCGAGCGGGTCTCGGCCACCAGGAGGTCGACGATGTCGGACAGCGTCCCGCCGTTCTCGATCACCCGCCGCTGGCGGGCCGCCGAGCTGCCCCTGCCCAGGGTCTCCTCGGCCAGCGTCGTCACGAGGTCCCAGTCGCCCGTCGCCTCCAGCTGGGGGCGCAGCCCGTCCAGCATCCGCCTGATCACGTCGGCGGCCGGCATCGCCGTGCCCTCGACCGGGTCGACGAGCGTGCCTTCGAGCCCGGAACGGGCCGAGCGCCAGGTCGCCGCGCGGACGATCTCCATGCGGATCGGCGGCGTGGGGTCGTCGTTCTCGATGGCGTGCAGCTCGCGCAGGACCACCGCGCGGAAGACGCCGGCCAGCAGGACGACCTTGCCCACGCTCGGGCAGGCGTCGCACATGCGCAGCTCGACCGTGGAGACGTGCGCGGAGGGGCGCACGTCGAAGTAGATCATGCCCGGGTCCATGATGACTCCGGACCGTACGAGGTCCGCGACCATCTGGTCGTACTCGGCGGCGGACGCGAAGTGGCGGACCGGCCCCGTGGTGGGCCAGCGATTCCAGACCAGGGTGCGGTAGCTGGCGTACCCGCTGTCGGCTCCGAGCCAGTACGGCGAGCTCGCGCTGAGCGCCAGCAGTGGCGGCAGCCAGGGGGAAACGCGGTGCGCCACCTCGACGGCGAGGTCGCGGTTGGCGACGTCCACGTGTACCTGGGCGCCGCAGATCAGCTGCTCACGGGTGAGGAGCTGATAGTCCTCCAGCATCTGCTCGTACCGGGCGTCCGGCGAGATCTTCAATGCCGCCGGGTCCACCAGGGGCACCGCCCCCGCCGCCACGATCCCGAGCCCGAGGCCGTCCGCCGCCTCGATCACCGTGCGGCGCAGGGCGGTCAGGTCGTGCCCGAGATCCTCCAGGCGCACGTACGGACGGCTGTTCGACTCCACCACCGACCGCTGCAGCTCCTGCGTGAAGCGCTCTCCCGGCAGCCGCTGAAGGAGATGACCGGCGCGTGGAACGAGGTGGCGCGTGTCGAGGTCCACGACGTGGAACTCCTCCTCGACGCCAACGGCGACCGACTCCGCGAGACCCGTCATTCCACCATCCTCAAAAAGTCCATCGACCAGGGGCGTTTGATGGGCTTCTGCCCACAAACCGCCTAAATGCACGTCACGACGGAACTCTTCGAATTGTGATTTCCCCGGCACGGGGCGACGGCGACGCGCGCGGGGGAAGACCGGCGCTCGGTCGTGGGCGCCTCAGGAGCCGGCGCGGGGACGGCCGCCGCCGGTGGCCACGAGGGACGCGAGCATGGCGTCGATGGCGTCGAGCCGGCGGTTCAGGTCGGCGATGTCCGCCTTGTTGGCGCTCTGCTCCTCGGGCTTCAGCGTGAGCACGAGCTGGCCGGTGCCTGCCAGCTCGCCGACCGCGACCTCGCTCATGTCGTCGCCGTTCTGCATCCGGACCGCGTGCTCCAGCTCCTGGGTCTGTAACGCGAGGCGGCGCAGGTTCCCGGCCACGGGCCGGCCGTCCCTGATCACGATGGTGGACGTTCCCTGCAGCAGTCGAGAGACCCGCTCGTAGCGCGCCGACAGGTGGTTCAGCAGCTCGTTGGTGGCGACCAGCGTGAGCGCGCCGACCACGCCGCCGGCCAGGCTGTCGTCGTTCCCGATCACGGCGTTCTGCACGACGTTGGAGAGCAGGAAGATGACCACGAAGTCGAAGGTGCTCAGCCCGGCCAGGTTGCGCTTGCCCACCAGCCGGAAGATGAGCACGATCAGCGCGTAGACCAGCACGGTGCGAAGGAGCTTCTCGGCCACGGGGATCTGGAACGTCAGCATGTCGTGCCACACGGAAGGCCTCCTCGTCGGGCTGATCGTGCCACCCTAAGCACGCGCGCCTAGGAGTCGAACCCCAGCCCGAACCTGTCCAGGGTGCGGAGCCAGAGGTTGCGGCGGCCCTGGTGGGCGTCCGCCCTGGCGATCGACCAGCGGGTGAGCTGGATGACCCCCGACCTGATCGGCTCCGGCGGGAACGGCACGGGCTTCTCGCGCACCATCTGAAGCTCGGTGCGCTCGGTCGGCTCCCCGGAGAGCAGGTCGAGCATCACGTTGGCGCCGAACCGCGTCGCCCCGACGCCCAGCCCCGTGTAGCCGACGGCGTACGCCAGCCGTCCCCGGTGGGCCCTGCCGAAGAACGCGCTGAAGCGGCTGCACGTGTCGATCACGCCGCCCCAGCGATGGGTGAACCGCACGTCGGCGAGCTGCGGGAACGTCGTCGCGAAGTGGCCGGCCAGGGTCGCGAAGGTCGCGTCGCGCTGCTCGTACTCCTGCCTGACCATGCCGCCGTTGTAGTACACGGCGTCGTACCCGCCCCACAGAACGCGGTTGTCCTCGGTGAGCCGGTAGTAGTGGAACTGGTTTGCGCCGTCGCCGATGCCCTGCCGGTTGCGCCAGCCGACCGACTCCAGCTGGGACGGGCTCAGCGGCTCGGTCATCAGCGCGTAGTCGTACACGGGCACCAGGAAGTTCCTCAGCCTCCCGAGCAGCGGCGGGAACACGCCCGTACCGAGCGCGACCTTGCCCGCGCGCACCCTGCCGTGCGGGGTCGTGAGCTCGATGGCGGCGCCGTCGTCCTTGAGCGAGCGGACCGGGCTGTGCTCGTAGACGCGCACGCCCAGCGACAGGCACGCCTCCCGCAGGCCCCATGCGAGCCGCGCCGGATCGATCATCGCGCAGCCGTCGCGGTCCCACTGCCCGCCCACGTAGGTCGGGGAGCCCACCTCGGCGCGCACCTGGTCGGCGTCCAGGAGGCTCACGTCCATGCCCAGCTCGCGGGCGATGCCGGTGTCCTCGGCCAGGCCGTCGAGCTGCCACGGCTCGGTGGCCACGTGCAGCTCGCCGGTGCGCTCGAACGAGCAGCGGATGCCGTACCTCGCGACGGCCCGCTCGATCTCGTCGAGGTTCTCCTTGCCCAGCCGTACGAGCGTGGAGATCTCCTGGGGCCAGCGGGCGAGGCCGTTGCCCAGCCCGTGGGTGAGGCTGGCGACGCAGAAGCCGCCGTTGCGCCCCGAGGCGGCCCAGCCGACGCGCCTGCCTTCCAGCAGCACGACGTCGAGGGAGGGGTCGCGTTCCTTGGCCATGAGGGCGGTCCACAGGCCGGAGAACCCGCCGCCGACCACTGCCAGGTCGGCGGCCGTGTTCTCGAAGAGCCGCCGCAACGGCTCGGGTTTGTCCGGACTGTCCAACCAGTACGGCTTACGCTCCGCGTCAGCCAGTGCTTTCAGCGGATCCACGCTTCCACGTCCTTACGAACCACATCGGTCTTGCCTGCCCGGCGGGACCGGTGTCCCGTGCCGGGGGTCTGCCGCCGCGCGTCAGCTTCGGCGACGGGAGGTCACCGTGTTGACCACGGCGATCGCCACGCCGACCGCGAAGATCAGCGTGCCGAGGATGTTGACCTGCGGAGGCACGCCGATGCGCACGGCTCCGTAGATCCACAGCGGGAACGTGATGGTCGCGCCGCTGGTGAACTGGGTGATGACGAAGTCGTCGATCGACAGCGCGAAGGCGAGCAGCGCGCCGGAGACCACGCCCGGGAGGATCATCGGGAACGTGACCCGCCAGAACGTGATCCACGTCGAGGCGCCGAGGTCGCGCGCCGCCTCCTCGATCGACCCGTCGAGGCCCACCACGCGCGCCCGTACGGTCACCGCGACGAACGACACCGAGAACAGCACGTGCGCGAGCACGATCGTCAGGTACCCGGTCTGCACGCCGAGGGCGACGAACAGCGACAGCAGCGAGGCCCCCATGACCAGCTCGGGCGAGGAGATCGCGGCGAACATGATCAGGTTGGTCGGGCCCTGTCCGCGGAAGCGGTACCGGCCGAGGGCGATGCCGAGCAGCGTGCCCAGCACGGTGGTGACCAGGGTCGCCACCAGGGCGATGCTCAAGGAGTTCACCACGGCTGTGGTGAGGTCGGGGTAGTCCCCGAGCCGCCCCCACCACTTGAAGGTGAAGCCCTGCCAGCTGACATTGGACTTGCTCTTGGTGTCGTTGAAGCCGAACGCGATCATCACCGCGATCGGCGCGAACAACCACAGGAGGATCAGCCACGTGTAGCCGAAAAGCAGGCGGTCGCCCCAGCGGGAGCGCCGGCGGCGACGCGCCCCGATCGAGGGCGCGGGCATGCCGTTCGTGGCCTGTGTGGGGAGCGCTGGGCTGACTGGACCGCTCATCGCGCCGCTGCCTCCAGGACGTTATCGGTGCCAAGTGCCTTGGCGTAGACGAAGATGCCGACGAGCATCGCCGCCATCAGCGTGAACGACAGGGCCGCACCGACCGGATAGTCGTTGTTCACGAGGTACTGCGTCTGGATGACGTTGCCGATCATCGTGTTGGCCGGGCCTCCGAGGATGGACGCGTTGACGTAGTCCGAGGTCATCGGGACGAACGTCATCAGGACGCCGGCGAACACGCCCGGGAGGGAGAGCGGGAGCACGATCTTGGTGAACGACGTGCGCCATGTGGCGTACAGGTCCTGCGACGCCTCCACGACCCGCGGGTCGACCCGCTCCAGTGCCACGTAGATCGGCAGCACCATGAAGGGCAGGTAGTTGTAGGTCAGGCCTCCGATGACGGCCGCGGTGGTCGCCAGCACGTGGAAGTCCTGGGGCAGCAGGCCGATGTTCTTGAGCGGCTCCAGCAGGATGCCGTCGTCGGCGAGCAGGAACTTCCACGACACGGTGCGGAGCACGAACGACACGAAGAACGGCAGGAGCACCAGCAGCAGGTACGTCGACTTGCGGGCGCCGCCCTTGAAAGCGATCCAGTACGCCATGGGGTACGCGATCACGATCGCCAGGATCGTCCCGATGGCCCCGTAGGCCACCGAGCGCACGAACTGAGTCTTGTACTCCACCAGGGCGTTGCTGAAGTTGGCGAAGTGGAAGGTCTGCAGGAAACCGTTGACGACGTCGCCCTCCATCGTGGAGACCGAGGCCATGAAGACCAGCGGCACCACCAGGAAGATGACCAGCCACAGTCCGCCCGGAAGGACGAGCAGGTAGGGAGCGATCTTGCGTCTCATGGTCCTAGCCCTGGGTGATCGGCTGGAAGATGCCTTGGAAGACCTTTTCCTCGGCGTCGGTGAGGCTCTTGTACGACCGGACCCTGGCCAGGTCGGACTCCGAGGGGTAGATCAGCGGACTGTCGGCCATCACTTCGAGCGCCTTCTTGTCGTCGCCCTTGGCCGTGGCCGCTTCCGCCTTGACGAGGTCCCGCGTCGAGGGAACCGGGGTGATGTAGGTGATGTACTCCGCCAGCGCGGCAGCGATCTTGGGCTGGTAGACGTAGTCCATCATCGCCAGCGCGTCGACCGGGTTCTGGGCGGTCTTCGGGATGCACATGTTGTCGGTCCAGATGTTGCCGCCCTCTTGGGGGACGACGAACTTCAGGTTCTGGCCTTCGAGATTCTGCTGGTAGATGTCGCCCGACCAGGCCATGGTCACCCAGATGTCCCCGCGGGCCAGCGCGTCGACCCAATCCTGTTCGTAGTATTTCCGGACAAGTCCAGCATCGCGCTGCTCCTGGAGTTTCTTCCCGGCCTTCTCCCAGTCGGCCTGGACCGACTTGTCCGGGTCGATGCCCAGGGCGAACATCCCGAAGTTCGCGACCTCCTGCGTGTCGACGAACATGCCGACCTTGCCCTTGTACTTCGGGTTCCAGAGCTCCTGGATGCTGGTGATCTCGCCGTCGACGTACTTCGGGTTGTACGCGATGCCCGTCAGGCCCGACTGCCACGGAACCGTGTAGGTGTTGCCCGGGTCGTAGCTCGGGTTCTTGAACCTCGGCCCCGCGTTGGCCGCGAAGTTCGGCAGCTTGGAATGGTCGAGCGGTACCAGGTAGCCGAGATCCATGGCCTTGCCGAGTTGGAGGCCGTTGGTCATGACCATCAGGTCGAACCCGATGTCCTGCCCGGCTGCGAGCTGCGGCTGGATCTTGCCGAACCAGGTGGAGTTGTCCTGGACGGCCTCCTGGTAGGTCACCTGGATGCCGGTGTCCTTGGTGAACGCCTCCAGGGTCGGGTACCGCTTGCCCTCCTTGTCGATGTACAGGGGCCAGTTGGCGAAGCGCACCAGGCCGTTCTTCTTCTTGCCGGCCCAATAGCTCGCCACGGCGTCCTGCTGGGGTGCGGCGACCTTCCGGCCGGGGATGCTGCAGGCCGTGAGCGCGAGGGCGGCGGCGGACATGCCGGCCATTCGCAGTGCTTCTCGCCGGGTGAGACGCGAGCCGTCGCGGTGACGGGCCCGCGTCAGCCCACGCAGGAACGCGGGGTCACGCGAGGGGTCGTTCATGGGGACTTTCAACTTCCAATCGCGTACGAGTGCTGCGGCTGCCACGACAGCCAGACGGAGTCACCGCGCTCCGCCGTGATGCTGCTGTCCCTGGCGTTCTGCTCGAAGACCGTGAACTCGGCGCCGCCGGCGAGGTTCACGGCGTAGCTGTTGTAGGTGCCGAGGTAGACGACCTCGGCCACGGTTCCGCGTACGGCGCTGAGGTCCGCGCCGGGCTCGTCGTGCGAGATCCGGATCTTCTCCGGCCGTACGGTCACCTCGACCGCGCCGCCCTTGAGGGTGCCGTCGGCCACCGGGACCAGCACCCGGTCGCGGTCGCCGATCCTGATCGTGGCCGTACCGTCGCTGACCGCCTCGGCCGTACCGCTCAGCAGGTTGGAGGTGCCGATGAACCCCGCCACGAACTTGGTCGCGGGACGCTCGTAGATCTCCCTGGGCCCGGCGAGCTGCTCGACCAGGCCGTCGTTCATGACGGCGATGCGGTCGCTCATGGTGAGCGCCTCGTTCTGGTCGTGGGTGACGTAGACGAACGTGATGCCGACCTCGCGCTGGATCCGCTTGAGCTCGATCTGCATCGCCTGGCGGAGCTTGAGGTCGAGCGCGCCGAGCGGCTCGTCAAGGAGGAGCGCCCGGGGGTTGTTGACCAGGGCTCGCGCGAGCGCGACCCGCTGCTGCTGGCCACCCGACATCTCGCGGGGGCGCCGCTTCTCGCGGCCGGTGAGGTCGACGATCTCCAGCATCTCGCCGACCCGGCGCTTGATCTCCGGGTCGGGTACGCGCTTGCGCCGGAGGCCGAACGCCACGTTCTCCCAGACGTTCATGTGGGGGAAGAGCGCGTAGGACTGGAAGACCATGTTCACGTCGCGCTTGTTCGGCGGCACGTCGGTGACGTCCTGCCCCTGCAGCCGTACGGCACCCCGCGAGGGGTCCTCGAACCCGGCGATCATCCGCATCGTGGTTGTCTTGCCGCAGCCGGACGGCCCGAGCATGGAGAAGAACTCGCCCTCAGCGATCGACAGGCTGACGCCCTTGACCGCCTGTACGACCTCACCATGCGCTAGGTATTCCTTGACGACTCCGTCGAGTTCGATGGCGGGCACCGGGGAGATGTCGGAGGCGGCCGCGGAGGCCGCCTCCTTGCCCGCCTGGATTTCGGTCATTCCAGGCTATCCCTCTTCTATGTCGGCAGCCGCGCGCCGTTGCCGTGCGTCCGTGCTGCCGCGATGATCATTCACCGATGTAGTGCATGACGTGCTTGACCCGGGTGTAGTCGTGCAGGCCGAAGACCGACAGGTCCTTTCCGTAGCCCGAGTGCTTGAACCCGCCGTGCGGCATCTCCGACACGAACGGGATGTGGGTGTTCACCCACACCACGCCGAAGTCGAGACGCCGGGACATGCGCATCGCACGGCCGTGGTCGGAGGTCCACACCGAGGCCGACAGGCCGTACTTGACGTCGTTGGCCTTGGTGAGGGCCTCGGCCTCGTCGGAGAAGGTCTGGACGGTGATGACCGGGCCGAAGACCTCGGTCTGGATCATCTCGTCGTCCTGCCGGAGGCCGTCGACGACGGTCGGCTCGAACAGGTAGCCCTTCTCGCCGATGCGCCTGCCGCCGGTGACGACCTTCGCGTGGCCGGGCACCCTTTCGAGGAAGCCCTCGACCCGGGCGAGCTGGTTCTCGTTGTTGAGCGGGCCGTAGTAGGCGTCCTCGGTGTCCAGGCCGCCGGTCTTGGTGGCCGCGGCCGCCTCGGCCAGGGCCGCCACGAAGGGCTCGTGGATGCTCTCGTGCACGAGGACGCGGCAGGCGGCGGTGCAGTCCTGGCCGGCGTTGTACAGGCCGGCTCCCGCGATCGCCTCGGCGACGGCGCCGAGGTCCTTGACGTCGTCGAACACGACGACCGGCGCCTTGCCTCCGAGCTCCAGGTGCACGCGCTTGAGGTCCTCGGCCGCGGACTTGGCGACCTGCACGCCCGCGCCCACCGAGCCGGTGATCGCGACCATCGACGCGGCCGGGTGGCCCACGACCCTGGCGCCGGTCTCCCGGTCGCCGACGACGACGTTGAACACGCCCGCCGGGAGGATCTCGCCCAGGATCTCGGCCAGCTTGACCGTGGAGACCGGGGTGGTGTCCGACGGCTTGAGCACGACCGTGTTGCCCGCGGCCAGCGCCGGGGCGATCTTCCAGACGGCCATCATCATGGGGTAGTTCCACGGGGTGACCTGCCCCACGACGCCGATCGGCTCGTGCCGGATCACCGAGGTGTGGTCGGCGAGGAACTCACCGGAGGTGGGGCCCTCCAGCGTGCGCGCGGCGCCCGCGAAGAAGCGGAAGTGGTCGGCGGCGGGCGGGATCTCGTCCTCGGCCATGCGCGCACGGGGCTTGCCCGTGTTGAGGCACTCAGCCTCGACAAGCTCCTCGCCGCGTGCTTCGATGGCGTCAGCGATCTTCAACAGGTAACCGGCACGCTCGCCCGGCGTCGTCTGTCCCCACGACTCGAACGCGGCTACCGCCGCGGCGTAGGCTGCGTCGACATCCTCCTGGCCGGAGACCGGCGCCTGGAGGTAGACCTCCCCGGTGCTCGGATCGATCACATCGGAGAACTGGCCGCTCTTGGCGTCCGCGAGCTCACCGTTGATGAAGTTCTGCAGACGGGTGGTCAACGTTGACCTCCTCGTGAGGTGGCTGAGTTGTCGCGACTCTGACAGAGGTCAGAGTGAACGACAAGGGATTTCGTCGCGAATATATCAAATTGCTACGAAATCGCTTGACAGGGGACGGTGAACTGACAACATGTCGCACCAGGACGGCAACACGGCGGGAACGGCCCCGTAATCAGTTTGCGGTAGGCGACGGAGTGCCTGGTCCGCCGGCCCGGACGGGGTTCCTTCGCCGGGGCCGGCAGGGTGTTAGGGAGGACGCACGGAGATGACGACGCCGCCGAAGGCCCGACGGGACAACAACCACGACGCCAGGCCGGGTCCGGTGGTTCTGGACGAGATCTCCAAGCAGATCATCGAGGAACTGCAGGCGGACGGGCGCAAGCCGTACGCCGCCATAGGTAAAGCCGTGGGACTGTCGGAGGCGGCGGTGCGCCAGCGCGTCCAGCGCCTGCTCGACGCCGGGGTGATGCAGATCGTCGCCGTAACCGACCCGCTCACCCTGGGCTTCCCCCGGCAGGCGATGATCGGCATCAAATGCGAGGGCGACCTGGAGACCGTCGCCGACAGGCTCTCCTCCATCGACGAGATCGACTACGTCGTCCTCACGGCGGGGTCTCTCGACATCATGGTGGAGGTCGTCTGCGAGGGCGACAACCACCTGCTGGAGATCCTCGGCAAGATCCGTGCCATCCCCACCGTCCGGGCGACCGAGACCTTCGTGTACCTCAAACTGCGCAAGCAGACCTACTCCTGGGGCACTCGCTGACCCTGCCCCTGGCCCTGCTCCTGGCCCGCGGCCAGGGCGCCCTTGCGGTCGAGGACGTCGGCGATCTCCGCGAGGAAGGCGTCCACCTGGGCCACGGCGTAGCCGGTCTTGAACATCACGGTCGAGAACGTCGCCACCCTGACCTGTTCGGCGGTGAGCGGGTGGTCGGTCGTCCCACGCAGGGTCGCGACGATCCGGTCGAGGAACACGTCGACCTCGTCCTCGTTGTACCCGGCCCCGAGCCGCCCGGGGCGGAACAGGACGCGTTCGACCCGCACCGCCTGCGTCTCCAGCCAGGCCTCCATCAGGGCCTCGGCGACGGGCCGCTGCCCGTTCGGGGCCTCCGGCGACTTCGGCCCGCCCGGCGTCTCCCCCAGCCCCGGCAGGGTGGGCGCCTCGTCGTCCTCCTCCACCGGATCTTCCGTGGAGTCGTGGCGTCCGCCGGGCACCTGGTGGCGTCCGACTTCGACCCGCTCGGTCCAGGCGTCCGGGCGCCTGCCCGCCACCCACTCCCCCGGGAGGTCCCCCGGCGCCGGCCGCACGGGAAGGTCGCCGAACCCCCCGGCCACCGGACTTCCGAGGATCTCGCCGGATCGCTCCATCACCGGTGCGGCCTGGGGAGACTCGGGGGCGGGAGCGCCACGGGTCTCGACCGCGACCACGAAGGCGTCCAGCGCGTAGTCGACCGCCACCTCGTTGTAGCCGCCCAGCTTCGTGTCGAAGCGCGCCATGCGGATGTCGTCGGCCGTGACCGGGGCACCCTCCAGCAGCCCTCGCCCCAGCGTCGCCTCGATGCGCACGATCAGCGCGTCGACCTGGTCGGGGTCATATCCGGTCCGCACCCCCAGCACTCGTGGAAAGCGGTTCACGCCTAATCCTCCCGGTTCACAACCCCGCATTTATTTCTCTTCTTTACCATTCTGGGGGGATGACATGGGGAAATCCAGACAGTTACCCGTTCACGGGTAAGCTTCCGAAACTATGCGGCTCGCGAACCTCTCCTACCGCTACGCCCGCCGCGCCCCCTGGGTCCTGCACGAAGTGGACCTCGACCTGCCCCCGGGCACGGTCGCCGAGGTGACGGGGCGCAACGGCGCGGGCAAGTCCACGTTGCTGAGGCTGCTGGCCGGCACCGCGCGCCCGAGCCGCGGTTCGGTCTCCGGCCGTCCCGCCGTCGTGGGGTACGCGCCCGAGATCTTCCCGGTGGACCAGCCGTTCACGGTCACCGCGTACCTGTCCCACATGGCGGCCGTCCGAGGGGCCGCGGCGACCTCGATGGAGCCGTGGGTCGAGCGGCTGGGAATGGCCGCGCTCCTCGACGTGCCGCTCGGCGATCTGTCCAAGGGCAGCGCCCACAAGGTAGGGCTGGCGCAGGCCCTGCTCGTCCCACCCGGCCTGCTGATCCTCGACGAGCCGTTCTCCGGCCTGGACGAGCAGACCCGCGCCGAGCTTCCCCGCGTCATCGACGAGGTCGTGGCGGCCGGAGGCATCGTCGTGGTCAGCGACCACCAGAACGGCCTCGCCGGGCACCCGGGCGTCACCCACCTGAAGGTCGAGAACGGCACAGTCCAGGCCGCGACCCCCGGCGGGGCCCCGGCCCGAGCGATCATCGAGGTCCTGGTGGACGCCGGCGAAGCCGAGGCGGTGGCCCGGAAGCTCCAGGCCGAGGGCTACGAGGCCAGGATCCGAGGAGAGGCGCGATGAGGCCGGCGATGTCGCTCACACGGTTCAAGATCTCGGCCTACCTGAGGTCCCACCGCATCGTCCAGCCGTTCGTGGGGCTGCTGGCCGTCATGATCATCCTGTACTCGTCCCGCGTGGCCGTCGGCCAGGAGCTTCCCTCCTACGCCGACTCGGCCGCGCTGCTCGTCCCCGTCTTCGCGTGGGCGACCAGGGGGCTGCTCGACACCGAACCGGACGTGCAGCGTCTGATCTCGATCACGGCGGTGGGGCGGCCCGGCCGCGAGGTGGCGAGCGGCCTCGTCGCCTCGGTGGCCGTCAGTTGCGGCCTGGCCTTCCTCGCCCTCGTGCTGCCACTGGCCATCGGCTTCCGCGCGGTGCCCGGCACGGCGGTGCTGATCGGCGGCCTCGCCCTGCACGTGCTCTCCGTGCTCACCGGCACCGTCCTCGGCGCGCTCTCCAGCCGCCCGATCCTGCCCGACCCGGCGACCTCGGCCCTGACCATGCTCGGCGGCTACGTCGCGATCCTGCTGCTCAGCCTCGCGCCCATCACCTGGCTCACGGTGCCCATCATCAGCTGGATGCGGGCGGCGGGCCAGGACGCCTTCCTGAGCCGGTCACTCCCCGGCCTCGCGACCGTGACCGTCTTCTGGTGCTCCATCGCCCTCATCACCTACATCAGCCTCCGCCGCACGCGGCCATAGCCGGTCCTGTCGCTCCCCGTACGGGTCACTCGCCTCGCGCGCTGTTCGCGCCGCGGCGGGCGAGGGCGTCGGCGCGTTCGTTCTCGGGGTGCCCGGCGTGGCCCTTGACCCAGATCCACTCCACGTCGTGACCCACGGTGGCCGTGTCCAGCCGCTGCCAGAGGTCTGAGTTCTTGACCGGCTGCTTGGCCGCGGTCTTCCAGCCGTTGCGCTTCCAGCCGTGTACCCATTTGGTGATGCCGTTGCGGACGTACTGGCTGTCGGTGTGCAGGCGTACGGCGACCGGCCGCGTCAGGCTTTCCAGCGCCATGATGGCGGCCATCAGCTCCATACGGTTGTTGGTCGTCTGGGGCTCGCCGCCGAAGATCTCCTTCTCCGAGCGGCCATAACGCAGCACGGCTCCCCATCCACCCGGCCCGGGATTGCCGCTGCACGCGCCGTCGGTGTAGATGTCCACGGCCTTTCCGGCCGCCTTCTCCTGGTCCTGCACAGCCGGCATGCGCTCCTGCCCATCTGTCTCACGGTCGGCATCAGTCCTACCATTCCATCCGCCCGCACCAGGCCCCCCTCCACACCACCGACCGGCCACGCCGCTCCAGGCCGCCCTCCCCACTTCCCGCCGGCATCTCCACGACGCGGACGAGTTGCGGCGAGCCCTGGCGTCCAGCCGACATTTCGGCTAATGCGGGCATATCACCAATCTGGAATTCGTCCCGCGCATAATCCGGGATCACAGGAAGCGGCTTCCCGCCGGGCCGGTGGGAGCTTGGAATAAGTTCGGGAGCCGAAAACCTGTTTCCGTCGGCAGGAGTAGGCCCATGGGCAGTTCAGAAGGCCGGGTTCTGGTCATTGTGATCATCGCGACGGTTCTATTCGTCGTCGGGCGGCGCTTCCAGCGGACGGTGGACACGTGGGCGGGGTGGGGCAAGGCGGTGAAGAACGCCGCGGAAGCGTCGGCGAAGATCCCCGGCGCGAAGTCCGCGGCGTGGGCCGCGTTATGGCGCATGGTCATGATCGGGGCAGGGACGCTGGCCCTACTCGCCTTGATCGCCAACGCGTTCCGTTACATCTGAGGCTAGATCTGAGGCCCGTACATCTCCGGTGGCTATGCCTCGGGGGTGGCGGCGGCGAGCTGGCCGCAGGCGCCGTCGATCTCGCGGCCCCGGGTGTCGCGCACGGTGACGGCCACGCCGTGGGACTCCAGGCGACGGACGAAGGCACGCTCGTCCTCGGGTCGTGAGGCCGTCCACTTGGAGCCGGGGGTCGGGTTGAGCGGGATCAGGTTGACGTGCACCAGCTTGCCCTTGATCAGCCGGCCCAGTAGGTCGGCCCGCCATTCCTGGTCGTTGATGTCCTTGATCAGGGCGTACTCGATCGAGACGCGCCGCTTGGTCTTCGCCGAGTAGCTCCAGGCGGCGTCCAGCACCTCGCCGACCTTCCAGCGGGTGTTGACGGGGACCAGCGTGTCGCGCAGCTCGTCGTCAGGCGCGTGCAGGGAGACGGCCAGCGTCACCGGCAGCCCCTCGTCGGACAGCTTCTCGATCGCCGGGACCAGGCCGACCGTGGAGACCGTGACGCCCCTGGCGGAGATGCCGAGCCCCTCGGGGGCGGGGTCGACGATGCGGCGGACGGCGCCGATCACGGCCTTGTAGTTGGCCAGAGGCTCGCCCATGCCCATGAAGACGATGTTGCTCACCCGTCCGGGGCCGCCGGGGACCTCGTCACGGGCCAGCGCGCGAGCGCCCGCGACGACCTGCTCGACGATCTCGGCCGTCGACATGTTGCGGGTCAGCCCCGCCTGCCCGGTGGCGCAGAACGGGCAGTTCATGCCGCATCCGGCCTGGGAGGACACGCACATGGTCACGCGGTCGGGGTAGCGCATCAGCACCGACTCGACCAGCGCGCCGTCGAAGAGCCGCCACAGGGTCTTGCGGGTCATGCCGTCGTCGCAGGCGATCTCGCGGACGGAGGTCAGCAGGCTGGGCATCAGCTGCGTCACCAGCTGGTCACGCGACGCTGCCGGAAGATCGGTCATGTGCTCGGGCTCGGTGGTCAGCCGCTCGAAGTAGTGCCGGGACAGCTGATCGGCGCGGAAGGGCTTCTCGCCCAGCTCCGCGACGGCCGCACGGCGCTCCGCCATCGACAGGTCGGCCAGGTGACGAGACGGCTTTGCCCGTCGGGGGGCGACAAAAGTTAGCTCGGCGGACATGTCCTTCTCTTAACGGTTTGCCAGAAGCTGCACGGGACAGCCATTCGGTGTGATCTATTGCGATCCTCGGCCGATCGGGGAGACGTCCACCGGAAAGGCGGATGAGCGTTGGGCACCACCGATGTCATTCTCACCGACACCAGCCCCTACGGCAGTCGCGCGGTGACCGTCGAATACGACGGGGTGTCCTCGGTAGCTTACCTGCGCGACGCCGAAGGCGGGATCCATGGGGCCGTGTGGCTCGCCAACCATGTGCAGGCGCCCTCTTCCGTCGATCTCGGCCGGATCGATGCCGGCCAGGCCCCCGTGATGCCCGTGGCGAACACCCGCGTCCCCGGGGGCACGCCGCCGTTCACGGCCGGCGAGCTGGAGGTGCTGTGGTTCGAGGAGGGCGACGGTGCCGCCCTGTACCGCAACGGCGAGCTCCTGGCCGTCATTCCCGGCTGGTCGGATCTCGAACGCGGGATGCCCGGCTACGCCAAGGACGCCGTCGGGGACTCCCCGTTCGCCTGGTCCCTCGACGAGGCGCTCGAAGGGCTCGCGCCGAGGATCGCCAGGGCGCGCTCGTACTGGGAGTGGCGGCACGGCGACGGCTCCTGGCCCTCGTTCCAGCAGTTCGTGATGAGCCACCTGGACGCCAGGGTCGGCCCGGCCGCGAGGTACTGGGACATCGGCGGCGACCGGCTGCCGACCGTGGGCATCACCGAGCGCCCCCAGAACGGGTACACGATGCTCTCGACGGTCGGGATGAGCTGCCAGCGCATGCCCACGGTGGAGCAGTACATCGAACGGCCCGACACCTACGCCCGCATCGAGCTCGCGATCGCCACGCGCGGAGAGGTCACGGAGGCGGCGCGGCTCTTCCTCTGGCTGGCGCGCTACCCCTGGCACTCGGTCACCTGGCTGGGCCACGGCCACACCGCCCGCTGGTACCGGGAACCCGCGTCCTTCCCGCTGGGTCCGGGCTACCAGGGGGTTCTGATGCTCGACACGGTGCCGGGTTTACCCGACCTGTCGGGCTTCGCCTTGGGCGGCGACGAGGTCCGATGGCTCTGGCTGGTACCCGTCACCGATCAGGAGCTCCAGGTCGCCGCCGACCAGGGCCACCAGGCTCTGTCCCTCTCCGGACGCATCCCCTGACGCTCTGGAGCGTCCGAGAAGGCTCACATCGGCACGAAGACCGCCAGGAGCAGCCAGACCGGCACAAGGGCGGCCAGCAGGGAGTCGAGGCGGTCCATCAGGCCGCCATGGCCCGGGAGCAGGTTGCCCATGTCCTTGATGCCGAGATCACGCTTGATGACCGACTCGACCAGGTCGCCGAGGGTGGCGCACACGGCCACCACCGCACCGACCACGGCACCCTGCCAGAACTGGCCTTCCAGCAGGAACCGGACCAGCAGCGCGCCACAGACGACGCAGGCCAGCACCGACCCGGCGAACCCCTCCCAGGTCTTCTTGGGACTGATGGCCGACATCTGGTGCCTGCCGAACAGGATTCCCGCGAAGTAGCCGCCGATGTCGCTGCACACGGTGACGGCGATGAAGATGACCACCCGGTCGGACCCGTCGGGCTTGGACAGCATCAGCGGGACGAATCCGGCGAGCAACGCGGGATACACCGATGTCAGGACGCTGGCGGCGGCGTCACGGACGTACCCCTCCTGGCCCTGGAACATCCTCCAGGTGAGCACGGTGAGCACGGTGAGCGTGAAGGCGCCGAGCAGCCAGATCGGGCCGCCCCAGTACGCGCCGGCGACCATGGCGGCGAAGCCCACCAGCACCAGCCGCACCGGCACGCGCATGTCACGGACGGCGAACGCACGGACCATCTCGACGATGCCGATGCCGACAGCCGCCACGAGCACGAGCAGGAAGAGCGCCTTGACGGTGTAGAGCGATCCGATGACGGCGGCCCCGAGGGCGACGCCGACGCCGATGGCCGCGGGAAGGTTGCGCCCCGTACGGATGCGGCCCGGCTTGGCGGCGCCCCCCGGAAGATCATCCGGCGGGTCCGGAGGTTCCGCGGACCCCGTGGGGCCTTCGGGGTCGGCGGCGCTCCCGAAGCTCCCGCCGGCGTCTGCGTGACGCGCCCCGGGATCCTCGGGCGGGCGCTCGTCAGACCGATGGCCTCGGGCCGGCCCGGTTCCGTCCGCCTCCGTACCTTCCACAGTGATCCCACTCTCGTACCCGTCAACCACGCTCGGCGGCCCACTCTGCCAGTACCGCCGGGCGGCGGGGAGGGAGCGTGGTGGGCCGGAACGCGGCGAAGGCGCTCCCCCTCGCGGCTAACACCGGAGTGGAAGCGCCTCGACCTGACCTGCGACTGCTACCGCGCTCAGACTTCGAGCAGCTCGGTTTCCTTGTGCTTCAGCAGCTCGTCGATCTTGGCGACGTGCTTCTGGGTGAGGTCGTCGAGCTCCTTCTCGGCCCTGCGGACCTCATCCTCACCGGCTTCGCCATCCTTGATCATCTTGTCAAGGGTCTCCTTGGCGTGGCGGCGGATGTTGCGCACCGAGACCTTGCTGCTCTCGGCCTTGTTCCTCGCGACCTTGATGTACTCCTTGCGGCGTTCCTCGGAAAGCTCGGGGAACACCACGCGGATCACCGCGCCGTCGTTGCCGGGGTTCACCCCGAGGTCGCTGTCACGGATCGCCTTCTCGATGGCGGTCATCGAGCCCTTGTCGTAGGGCTGGAGGATGACCATGCGTGCCTCGGGAACATGGAACGAGGCGAGCTGCTGCACCGGGGTCGGCGACCCGTAGTAGTCGACATTGATCTTGTTGAACATGGAGGGACTGACCCTGCCGGTGCGGATCGCCGCGAAGTCCTCCTTGGCGACTCCGACCGCCTTGTCCATCTTCTCCTCGGCTTCGAAGAGGGTTTCCTCGATCACAGCGGCTCCCTATTTCCCTGCCGGACTCACCAGCGTGCCGATCTTTTCACCGCGGACCGCCCGCAGAATGTTCCCCTCGCCCATCAGGTCGAAGACGACGATGGGCAGGCCGTTGTCCATGCACAGACTGATCGCCGTGGCGTCCATGACCCCAAGGCCCCGCGTGAGGACCTCGCTGTAGTCAAGTTGGTCGAAGCGTACGGCATCGGGGTTCTTGCGGGGGTCTGAGTCATAGACCCCGTCGACCTGGGTGCCCTTCAGCAGCGCCTCCGCGCCGATCTCCAGAGCGCGCTGGGCGGCACAGGTGTCGGTGGAGAAGAACGGCGAGCCGAGCCCGGCGCCGAAGATGACCACGCGACCCTTCTCCAGGTGGCGGATCGCGCGCCGGGGCAGGAACGGCTCGGCGACCTGCTGCATCGTGATGGACGTCTGGACGCGGGTCTCGATGCCGCGCTTCTCCAGGAAATCCTGGAGGGCGAGGCAGTTGATGACGGTGCCGAGCATGCCCATGTAGTCGGCCCGGGCGCGGTCCATTCCCCGCTCGGAGAGCGCGGCGCCGCGGAACATGTTGCCGCCCCCGACGACGACCGCGACCTGCACTCCCTCACGAACGGCCTCGGCGACCGAGTCGGCGAGCTTGGCGACCACCACAGGGTCGATGCCCAGCGGCTCGGCGCCCGCGAACGCCTCGCCGGACAGCTTCAACATGACGCGCTTCCACCGTAGCGGCCAGTTGTACGACGAAGCCGCCGACGTAGCGGGTTGTTGGTTCTCCTGCACGACGGCGGCCTCCTCGGCGATGTTCACGAAGCTGGTCAGGTCCCTCTTTGGGGCTAAGCCTATGCCTGACCGACCTTGTAGCGGGCGAAGCCCAGGACCTTGACGCCCGCCTCGGACGCGACCTTGGCGATCGTCTTCTTGGGGTCCTTGACGAAGGACTGCTCAAGAAGCGTGAAGTCCTTGTACCAGCCGTTGACGCGGCCATCGACGATCTTGGCGATCGCGGCCTCCGGCTTGCCCTCCTCGCGGGTCATCTGCTCGAAGACCGTGCGCTCCTTCTCGACCACGTCGGCCGGGACGGCGTTGGGGCTGAGGTACTTCGGGGCCATCGCGGCGGTGTGCTGGGCGATGTCCTTCGCGACCTCGGGGTTCGGGGTGTCGAGCTGGACCAGGACGCCCACGGTCGGGGGAAGCTGGGGGTCGGTCTTGTGCATGTAGGAGGCGACGTAGCCACCCTCCAGCACGACGAAGCGACGGACCTCGATCTTCTCGCCGAGCGCGGCGTTGGCCTCGTCGAGGTGCTCCTTGACGGTCTTGCCGTCGAGGTCGGACTCGAGCAGGCTCGGCACGTCGGACGGACGGGCCGCCAGGACGTGGTCGACCACGCGGGCGGCCAGCTCCTGGAAGCGCTCGCCCTTCGCGACGAAGTCGGTCTCGCAGTTGAGCTCAAGCAGGGCGCCGAGCGCCTCGCCCTCGTGCTTGACGGCGATGAGGCCGTTGGAGGCGGTGCGCGCCTCGCGCTTGCCGACGTCCTTGGCACCCTTGACGCGCAGGATGTCGACGGCCTTGTCGAAGTCACCCTCGGACTGCTCAAGCGCCTTCTTGCAGTCCATCATGCCGGCGGCGGTCGCCTCACGAAGCCGCTTGACGTCGGCCATGTTCACGGAAGCCATTGTCTTTTCCTCGTCGAGTCGTCGTGGATCGGGTGGGTGCGCCCTGTTCGGCACACCCACCCGGAAGAGCCTTGCTTGCCGTACGAGTGGTGCCCGTACGGTCTGGCGCGAGTCTCAGGCCTGCTGCTCGGTGCCCTCGCCGGCCTCGGCCTCGGGGGCGGCCTCCTCCGCGGGGGCCTCCTCCGCGGCGGGAGCCTCGTCGGCGACAACGGCCTCGGCGACGGGAGCCTCGGCGGGAGCGGCATCCTCGTCACGGGCGAGCAGCTCGCGCTCCCACTCGGCCAGCGGCTCGGCGACGGCGGCACCGGACGGCTTGTCGTCGCCGCGGTTCGCACCGGCGCGGGACATCAGGCCGTCGGCGACCGCGTCGGCGACCACCCGGGTGAGCAGGCTGACGGCGCGGATCGCGTCGTCGTTGCCCGGGATCGGGTAGTCGACCTCGTCGGGGTCGCAGTTGGTGTCGAGGATCGCGACGACCGGGATGTTGAGCTTGCGGGCCTCGCTGATCCCGATGTGCTCCTTCTTGGTGTCGACGATCCAGACCGCGCTGGGAACGCGGGCCATGTCGCGGATACCGCCGAGGGTGCGCTCCAGCTTGTCCTTCTCGCGGCGGCGCATCAGGAGCTCCTTCTTGGTGAGCCCGGAGCCTGCCACGTTGTCGAAGTCGAGCTCCTCGAGCTCCTTCAGGCGCTGAAGCCTCTTGTGCACGGTGGAGAAGTTGGTGAGCATGCCACCCAGCCAGCGCTGGTTGACGTACGGCATGCCGACCCGCGCGGCCTGCTCGGCGATGGCCTCCTGGGCCTGCTTCTTGGTGCCGATGAACAGGATGGTGCCGCCGTGGGCGACGGTCTCCTTGATGAAGTCGTAGGCGCGGTCGATGAAGGCCAGCGACTTCTGCAGGTCGATGATGTAGATGCCGTTGCGCTCGGTGAGGATGAAGCGCTTCATCTTCGGGTTCCAGCGACGGGTCTGGTGCCCGAAGTGAACACCGCTTTCAAGCATCTGCCGCATGGTGACGACGGGGGCCATGAGTATGGTCCTCCTGGGTAGAGCGCCGTGAAGGCGCGTGCCTCGGTTGTATGCGGGAACCTGCGGTTCCCGCCCTGACGCCCTGAGTCGCCCCATCCGGATCAGGACCCGGACCGAGAGGACGATTCGCCTGTGGGCGTGCGAAGTCGGCCCGTCTGACGGGCCACCAAAAAGTGTACCCGGAACCCGGCCGCGCCCAGCCCACCGGACAAGCTTCCGGCCCCCTTCCTGGCGCACAGCCGCAGCCTTGGCCCAAGCAGGCGGATGTTGCCGAAGCGAAGCCGAAGCCCTAGCCCCAAGCGGGCGGGTGCGCTCCCCTGCGGGGCGGCGGTGACGACCAGTACGGCCTGACGCCATCGACCCTCCCAGGGGCCTTGACGTAGGTCAGCCTGCCGAACGGACTCTCCATCTCCCCCAGCAGGTCGTCCACCTCCGGCTCAACCGGATCGCCCGCTTTCCCCTTGAACGGATCGCCTCCCTCCAGTCCGTGGCCGGGGTCATCCACGCGGCCGAACCCGTCCAGCCAGAGTGCGGTACGGGCCAGGGCTACCTCGACGTGCCAGGAACCCCCCTCGGCCTCCCGCCGCGACAGCCCGGCGATCACGCCCAGCGCGGCGAGCCACCCGGTGGCATGGTCGAGAACCTGGGCGGGAAGCGGTACGGGCTTTCTGCCCGCTCCACCCTCGTGGGCGATACCGCACGCCATCTGCACGAGGCTGTCGAACCCGCGCCGGCCCGCCCAGGGACCGCGCGAGCCGTACGCGGAGACGTCGACGCAGACGATCCCGGGTCTGATGACGGCCAGCTCCTCCTGACCGAACCCCAGCGCCTCCAGCGCTCCCGGCCGGTACGACTGGACGACGACGTCCGCGCCCGCGACCAGCTCCCTGAACGCCGCGGCTCCTTCCTCGGTACGCAGGTCAAGCTCGCAGGACCGCTTCCCGAACGCCGTGCTGATCACCAGCCCCGGCACCTCGGGCAGATGAGCCGCTCCGACGCGCAGCACCTCGGCCCCGTAGGCCGCCAGCGTCCGGGTCGCCACCGGCCCCGCGATCACCCGAGTAAGATCCAGCACCCGAATCCCCGCCAGCCACCGCCCTTCCCCCCGGGGACCACCCCCGGCAGGCCCCCCTCCACCGACCCCAGCACGTCCCAGACGTCCCAGCCCCACCTCGGCCCCGACGCCCCGGAACCCGTCGTGACCCACATCGACCGCAGCACCTCCCGGACGACCAGAGCCGACCTCAGACGTGGCTTGACCCCGACGGTGACGACCCATCTCAGACGCGGCACCACCGACATGACCTGGCTCGACCGCTCGCGCGGCATGACCCAGACGGTGGAGACCGATGAGGGAAAGCTCCGCGACGGCTCGGCCCTGGGGGTGCTCCTGCCATTCCGCACGGCTCCGCATCGCGGCCGCGCACCCTCCCGCCTCCGTCACGGCCTGCTCCACGCCCTGCGCCGTACGACGGGCACAAGCCTCGGCGACATCGGCCCTGTCAGCTCCGGAAGGAAGATCGAAGACGTGAAGCACGGCGTCCCGGTGATGATCGAAGTTGCAGTGCAGCCGGACCCAGCCATCCGCCGTACGGTAGTCACCCGACAGCGGCGCCCACCCGACGGACAGCTCTCCGTCGACGCGGAAGTATCGCTCGTCCCGAAACGCCACAGCGGCCTCGCGAACATCCACAGCGACAGCGGCGTCGCGAAGATCCACAGCGACCTCAGCCTCACCACCGCCAACGCCACCGTTCTCGCCGGCCGCCGACCCAGTGCTCACGCTCGACGCCGCACCAGGATCACCCTCCCCCAACCGCACACCCGGCCCACCCGAATCTCCCGGACCACGACCACCCGGACCACCCGAAGCACCCGAAGCACCCGAAGCACCCGAAGCACCCGAAGCACCCGGGAAGGCGGACGACACCTCGGAGGACCGGTTCCGCTCGAATAGGGCGACGGCGGCGGCTACCGCACCCACGCATGCCGCAGCGGCCGTTCCGACCCTGAAAGGGGTCGGAAAAACGGGATCTTCACCCGTCACCTGGACGGGAGGCAGTTCCAGGCCCACCTCGACACCCAGTTCCTCGATGACCTTCCCGACCGCCATCCGGACACCTCCCAGCGCGCCGCGCATATCCCGTCGCGACCAACCTGACCGGTGGGCCCTCCGCACCGTCGCAGAAGCCCTGACGGTCCTCCGTCCCGTCGCAGAGGCCCTGACGGTCCCCCGCGCCTCGCAGAAGCCTTGACGGTCCCCCGCGCCGTCGCAGAAGCCCGACGGTCCCCCGCACCTCGCAGAAGCCCTGACGGTCCCCCGCGCTGTGCTTGGAGGCTTATGCACAGAACGGCGCTCGGCCGTCCTCGACACAGTCGGTCCAGGCCAGTGTCCTCCTGTGCGACCTTTTCAGATCCGCCTGCTGGCGGTGTTCCTGCTCACGCTCACCTCCGCCTCGGCGACTCCCCCGACCCGCGGCATGGCCGCCGCCACCAGTAGCCCCGCCACCGGTAGGCCCGCCACCGGTAGGCCCGCCACCAGTAGCCCCGCCACCGGCAGCCCCGCTGCCCACAGCCCCGCTCCTCTCGGCTCCCTCGCTCTCAGTCCCCTCGCCCCCGTCCCCATCACTCGCGTCCCCGCCGCCATCGGCCGGGACTCCGTGGATCCGAGTACGGCCGAACAGGGTTTCCCGTCCGATGAACCGCGACTCCCAGGCCCGCTTCCCATGGCCACGGCGGGCCCGATGGCACCCTCGACCGCACGGCCCCGATGGCGGCTCCCGCTTGACGGGGCTCCGAAGATCATGCGCCGCTTCGCCCCTCCAGCGCTCGCGTGGCTTCCCGGTCATCGGGGAGTGGACCTCGCCGCCCTTCCGGGACAGGTGGTCAGGGCGGCCGGCCCAGGCACCGTGGGCTACGCCGCACCACTCGCCGGACGCGGGGTGGTCATGATCGTTCATCCCGGAGGACTGCGCACCACGTACCTGCCCGTTCACGCGTCGGTCCGGCGCGGGCAGGCGGTCGAGCTTGGAGACGTCATCGGCGTCGTCGAGGAGACGATCAACCACTGCCCGGTGTCCTGCCTGCACTGGGGCCTGATCAACGAAACCCGCTACCTCGACGCCCTCCTCCTCGTCGGCCTCGGACAGGTACGCCTCCTCCCCAGATGGCCCCGCTGACCCACCCCAGCCGGATGGGGGTGCTACTTGCCTCGGCGGAGGCGCCAGCCTCGGTTGGCACGCTCGATGTATCCGGCGGCGGCGAGGGCCCCGAGGCAGCGCAGCACCGTCAGAACATCGACGCCGGCCGTGACCGCGATCGTCGCCGGGCCGGCGCCGACGCGTGCGGGCACCGCCTCCAGGACGCTGCGGGTCTCGTCGTCGAGCGCGTCCCGTGGCAGCACAGGCCCCCTCGGATCCGGCGCGAGGTCGTCGCCTATCGCTCCGACCAGCTCGATCACTTCGCGGGCCGAGGTCACGCACACGGCCTCCGCCCTTCGGATCAGCCGGTGGCACCCGGCAGAGTTCTCCGACGTGACCGGGCCGGGCACAGCCGCCAGGTGGCGTCTCAGGCTGATGGCATGGCCGGCGGTGTTGAGCGCTCCGCTGCGAAGGGCCGCCTCCACGACCACGGTGCCCCGGGAGAGCGCGGCGATGACCCGGTTGCGGACGAGAAAGCGCGGCCGCGTAGGCCGGACGCCGAGAGGGCACTCGCTGACGACCACGCCCCTCCGCCGGATCGCGGTGAAAAGATCCTGGTTGGCGGCGGGATACGCGATGTCGGTGCCACAGGCCAGCACCGCGACGGTCCGCGCGGCACCGGCCAGGGCTCCTCGGTGTGCCGCCGCGTCCACCCCGTAGGCGCCACCGGAGATCACCGTCCAGCCCGCCTCGCTCAGCCCCGCGCCAAGCTCCGCTGCCACGTGGGCGCCATAGGGCGTGGCCGCCCGGGACCCCACCACGGCCACGGAGCGAAGGCAGGAGAAGCGCAGATCAGCGTTTCCATGGAGCCAGAGGCCCAAGGGTCGCTCGGGCCCCAGGTCGTCGAGCTGAGTCGGCCACTCCAGGTCGCCTGGAACGATCAGGCGGGCACCCAGCTCTCCTCCCTCGGTAAGGTCCGCGATGGGATCGGCCGCCGGAAGGCGTGCCCGCCACGCCCCGAGGATGCGGTCGACGTCGGGTGGACGCCCCTTCCTGGTCATCAGCTCTTCGACGAACCCGGGATCGAGCCGTCCCAGCCGCACCTGCCCGAGGGCTCCCTGGGGCCCGTACGCGGCGACCAGCCTTCCCATCAGACCGTCTCCGGCGTCCGCCACGCGCATGAGCGTCACCCTGGCCAGTCGCCCCGCGTCCCACCGAAGGCCTCCATCGTCCCAGGCATCGCCGACGCCGGCGCTCCGAGAACCGAGGCTCCGCCGGCGCTGGTCGGGTGGCCAGGCATGCGGGTGCCCACCGGGGCCGGGCGTGCGTGATGCATCGGAGCCGGGGAGGGGAGGAATCTCGGGCCCCGGCTTCCCCTCGGTGTCCGCCCTGATCTGCGTGCCAGGGCCTGAGCTCTCACCTCTGCCGGTGCCGGTACCGGTACCGGAGGCGGTGCCGGTGCCGGTACCGGTGCCGGTGCCGGTGCCGGAGGCGGTTCCGGAGGCGGTTCCGGCGAGGGGTCCAGAGGACGCGGTGGGGGCTCCGGCCGGCGTGGGGTCTGCTGCTGGGACGGGATTTCGGTCGGGGGTGGGATGGGTGTCGCTCATTCGGCACCCAGCCAGAGGCCCAGGGCGGTGTTGGTCTCCGCCACGTCGGGTCTGTCCTTGCCGATGAGGTCGGCGAGGGTCCACGAGACGCGTATGACACGGTCGAGTCCGCGAGCGCTCAGCTCTCCGGTGTCCAGACACCGGTAGAGGGGCGACATCGCGGACGGGGACAGCCGGTAATCGCCGTGCAGCACCGCGGTGGGAATCTCGGCGTTGCACCTCCACGGCGTGCCCGCCAGCCGCTTGAGCGTGCGCTCACGGGCCATAGACACGCGCTCGGCCACGACCGCGCTGGGCTCGATGAACTGGCGGTCGGACAGCAGCTCGCGCCTGGTCGAGCGGGCGAGCCGCACCTTGACGTCGATGCGATCGATCAACGGCCCCGAGAGACGGGCGAGGTAGCGCCGGCGCTGATTGGGCGTGCACCGGCAAGGACTCTCCGGAGTGGACGGCTGGGCGCAGGGGCAGGGGTTCGCGGCGAGGACCAGCATGAATCGGGCGGGGAACGACACCGTGCCCGCGGCCCGTGCCACGGTGACCTGACCCGACTCCAAGGGCTGGCGGAGCGAGTCGAGAACCCGGGACGGGAACTCCGGCGCCTCGTCGAGGAACAGGACGCCCCTGTGGGCGAGGGAGACGGCCCCCGGCCGGATCACACCGCTGCCCCCGCCCACGATGGCGGCGATGGTGGCCGTGTGGTGAGGCGCCATGAACGGCGGGTGCCTCAGCAGCGGGCGCCCCGGCGGCAGGACGCCCGCGACCGAATGGATGGCGGTGACCTCCAGTGCCTGGTCGCGGTCGAGAGGCGGGAGCAGGGTGGGCAGCCGCTCGGCGAGCATGGTCTTCCCCGTGCCGGGCTGCCCCATCATCCAGAGGTTGTGGCCCCCCGCGGCGCACACTTCGAGCGCATGGCGAGCCATGGCCTGACCGGCGACATCGGACAGGTCGGGCGAAGGCCCCGCCGACACGTCCGGACCCGTCGACGGCGAGGGCTCGACGGTGTCGGGCAGTGTGGGCATGTGGGCCTGATCGCCACTGCGCAGCCATTCGACCAGCTCGGCGAGGGTGAGCACCGGCACCACGGTCAGACCCGGGACAAGGCCTGCCTCGGCGGCGTTCGCCGCGGGGACGACCACGCACTTGGCCCCCGCCTCGACCGCCGCCACCACCGCGGGCAGGACTCCCCGCACGGCTTTGACGGTGCCGTCGAGCCCCAGCTCCCCCAGGAAGAACGGGAGCGAGATCCGCTGTCTCGGGACCAGACCGGCCGCCCCGAGCAGCGCGATCGCGATGGCCAGGTCGAACAAGCTGCCCCTTTTCGGCAGGCTGGCGGGGAACAGGCTGACGGTGACCCGCGCGTCCGGCCAGGCGTACCGGCTGTTGATCACCGCCGAGCGGACGCGGTCGCGGGCCTCGCTCAGGGCCGTGTCGAGCATGCCGATCAAAGTGACTCCGGCGATGCCGTGGCCCACGTCGGCCTCCACCTCGACCACGTGACCGCTCACCCCGACCAGTGCCACGCAGCGCGTGCGGGCGACGGCCATCTAGGACACCCCCCGGTCGTGCCGGATGGAGAACTCCCCGGCGAACCGCTCCAGCGCGATCACGTCGATGCGGATGGAGGCGAACCATTCGGGCTGGCCGCTGAGCCACCTGGCCGCCAGCGTGCGGAGCCGTGCGAGCTTCGCCGGGGTCACGGCCTCGAACGCGGTGCCGTGGCTGCGGCCCGAGCGGGTCTTGACCTCCACGACCGCGAGAACGGGCCCGTCACGGGCCAGGATGTCGATCTCACCCTCGGGGCACGACCAGTTTCGCTCCAGGATCTGCAGACCTGCTGCCCGCAGGTAATCGGCGGCGAGTTGCTCGCCGTGTCTTCCAAGCTCGTGCGTCGCGGCCATGGGACCACCTCCGGCCCCGACCTTCGCGCACGCCACGCACTCGCCCGGCTACAGAACCGGGCTCTGTGGACGGCAAAGCGCTGGGCATCGGCCTGTGGACGACCGCACCCGAACCGGCCCCCTGTGAACGACCCGCGACTCAGACCCCGTCCACCAGGTACGCGGAGAATTCTCGAAGATCCTCAGGTCCAGCCGCCTCCAGGACAGCGGACGACCCGGCCTGTGGACAACCGCGTCGGCCACAGAGACCTCAGCCTCGGCAGCTCACATCAGGCGTTGGCGTGCCCTCCGAGGGAGCGCGCGCCGGTTGAAGGACCCTCACCGTGGGTCCTGAGGTCGTAAGGGTGGCTGGGGGGACGCGTCGTCAGCTGGAGAAGCCTTCCTTGGGCATTTCCAGGTCGGGTTTGGCCAGCTCTTCCACGTTGACGTCCTTGAACGTGACGACGCGGACGTTCTTCACGAACCTCGCGGGGCGGTACATATCCCACACCCAGGCGTCCTGCATCTTGACGTCGAAGAAGACATCGCCGTTCTCGGCCGTGCGTACGTCGAGATCGACGGAGTTGGTCAGGTAGAAGCGCCGCTCGGTCTCGACGACATAGGTGAACAAGCCGACCACATCGCGGTACTCCCGGTAGAGCTGCAACTCCATCTCGGTCTCGTATTTCTCGAGATCCTCTGCGCTCATCCCGGTCCTCCACTTCCCGTCCTCCCCCGGCGCGACCAATCAGGCGACACCGGCCCCCACCCCATTCTCGCCTATCTCACTGCCCGCTCCTGACCGCACCACCGAGTTCACTGTTACAAAGGAGAACCGATGATGTGGACTTGGGCCATGAGCGGCGAGTGCTCGCCGGTGCCCGGCCGTGACGTACCCCTTGTGCTCGGCGAAGCCGTACTGGGGATAGCGGCCGTCCAGCGAGGTCATCATGCGGTCCCTGGTCACCTTGGCGACGATGGACGCCGCCGCCACGCACGCCGAGACCTGGTCGCCCTTCCACACGGCCAGAGACGGCGCGGGCAGACCGGGCACCGGGAATCCGTCGATCAGAACGTACCCGAGATCGCACCCGAGACCGGCGACGGCCCGCCGCATCCCGGCGATGTTGCACTTGTGCAGGCCGCGCGCGTCGATCTCCTCGGGCGGGATGACCACGACCTTCACCGCCCGCGCGGTCGCGAGGACGCGGTCGTGGAGAACCTCGCGCCGGGCCGGAGTGAGCACCTTGGAGTCCGCCAGGCCGTCGATCTCGGATCCGAGGACCACCGCGGCCACCACGAGAGGACCTGCGCACGCTCCCCGGCCGGCCTCGTCGACTCCGGCGACCGGCGCCAGGCCGCGCCGTGCGAGCGCGCGCTCGTACCCGAAGAGCCCGGAATCCCGCCGCACGATGCTGGGGCGAGGGCGAAAAAGAACAGTCATGAGACAGGCGGCTCGGCGCCCCGCCGCGAGGGAGAAGACCTGCGGGAGAGTCGAGCCCCCTGGCCGATCAACGGCGATACGAGCGCGACCATGGGGCAAGCCTACGCCCCAATCGGCCGAAGGGGTACGCTATCGCACCTTTGAGAACGTCTCGGGAACCGGCAATGTGCCCACCCTCGACAGCGGCCAGTAGAGCATGAAGGCTCTGCCGATCACGTCGTCGGTGGAGATCGTGCCGTGGTACCCATCGTCCATGAAGGCGCGGGAGTCCTCCGAGGCCGCGCGATGGTCTCCCATCAGCCACAGCCGGCCCTTCGGAACGGTGAGGTCGAACTTCTTCTGCGACGGGAAGTCCTGCGGATTGAGATAGGACTCCTCGTCGAGCGCCACCCCGTTGACCGTGATGCGCCCCTTGGCGTCACAGCACTTCACGTGGTCACCGCCGATGCCGATGACACGTTTGATCGTGGTGCTGCCGTCCCAGCCCTTGAAGACCACCACCTCACCACGCCCGAGGTCACCGGACAGCCGGTTGACGATCACCCTGTCGTTGATCAGCAGGGTGTCCTCCATGGACTCGGACGGGATCCAGAAGGAGTCCAGGACGAACAGGCGCGCCAGGACCGCGACGGCGACCCCGGCGAGCACCAGCAGGACCGACTCCCGCCAGCCGGACTTCTTGGCCCCCGCCGGCTCGTCCTCCGCCGGGGACGTGGCCTGCACGTCGTCGGGCTCCGGCTTCTCCTCGATGACGCTCATAGAACCGCGGGGCGATCCCCGGCGTCCGCCAGGGGGAGGGAGCCCCTTCTCCTTCATGTGCATTGGGGGATGACTTCGGCGCCGCGTGACGGCCGGGCGGCCGTCAGGGGACCGGGAAGGACCCTCCTGTGAGAGGAGAAGGCCTCCTCCGGCTTCGGGAAGGCTCGGAAGACTCGGAAGGCGAACGTCAGTAGGACCGGCCGCCGGCCCGGTCGAGCACGCGCCGGCGTAGCCGCACCAGGGGGAACGCCCCGGCGAATCCGAGCAGCAGCGGGGAGGCGCCGCCGGCCAGGGCGGCGGTCTTCAGCGCGGCCTGGTTGAAGGTGTCGGGGATCGGCAGCGTCGTCGCGCGGGAGAACGGCCACACGATGACGAACGCCCGCCCGACGACCTTGTCGGCGGGAATCGCCCCGCCGCCGGGGTCGCCCTGGTGGGACCGGGAGTCGTAGGAGACCGAGCGGTGGTCGCCCATCACCCACAGGCGGCCCTTCTCCACCTTGATCTCGAAGAACTTCTGCGACGGCTGGTCGTCGGGGTAGAGATAGGCCTTCTCTTCCAGGGGAACGCCGTTGACGGTCACGCGCCCTTTGGAGTCGCAGCACTTGACCGTGTCGCCGGGAATGCCGATGACGCGCTTGATGTAGTCCTTCTCCCCCGGGACCACGCCGAAGGCCGTGCCGACCCAGCGGAAGAAGCCCGCCACGGGGTTGGACGGCTCGGGCACCTGGATCTCGCTGGCCCAGGAGTCGACGCCGGAGAACACGACGATGTCGCCGCGCTCGATGTCACGGGTGTGGTATACGAGCTTGTTGACGAGCACCCTGTCATTGACCAGCAGGGTGTTCTCCATGGACTCGGATGGGATGTAAAAGGCCTGGATCACGAAGCTCTTGATGATGAGCGCCAGGACCAGCGCGACCACCACCAGAACCGGTAGCTCGCGCCAGAAAGAGCCTTTTTTCCCCTTGCCGTCTTTGGCTGCCGACTTGGTGTCTTCCGCGACCACGTCTACCTCGTCCTCGACGGGGCGGCGCGGACCGCCGGCCCCCTGGCCATCGCTAGTCATCGCTGTCGAGCCTAAATGATGCATGCTCCCCGGCGGGTCGCCGACTCGGCATGGCATCCAAAGAAACTCGGCGACCAGGCCGGATGCAGCGACAATCCGGCTCAGCAAAATGGCCCGCATCCCTGACGGGTGCGGGCCACGCGTGGTGCGAGCCTACTTGGCGGTCGGCAGCGCGTCGCGCTTCTCGCGGATGCGGGCCGCCTTGCCGCGCAGGTCGCGCATGTAGTACAGCTTCGCCCGGCGGACGTCACCGCGGGTCACGACCTCGATCTTCTCGATGACCGGGCTGTGCACCGGGAACGTGCGCTCGACGCCGACGCCGTAGCTCACCTTGCGGACGGTGAACGTCTCGCGGGCTCCACCGCCCTGGCGGCGCAGCACGAATCCCTTGAAGACCTGGATACGGGACCGGTTGCCTTCAACGACGCGGACGTGGACCTCGAGCGTGTCGCCCGGGCGGAAGCTCGGGACGTCACTACGTACGGAGGCCTTCTCAAGCTCCTGGATCAGCGTGTGCATGACAGCGGTTCCTCATTTGAAGCGAGCGCTCGGAGGTCCGCCCGGCCATGCCTGAGGCACGGCGACGAGGAAGACACGAGCACTGGGCTGATTACGACTCGGATGCCGGGCCCGTCTGCCCGGAGCGGCCACGCCGACCACAAGTCAGTTGGCGGCAGCGATTCAGTTTGCCATATCTTCCGGCGGGACGCGAAACGAAGCGTCGTCGAGGACCTCACGATCATGCTTGTCAAGGCTTTGGGGGTCGAGTCGCGCGGCCAGTTCGGGTCTTTTGGCGACCGTACGGCGCAGCGCCTCGTCCCGCCGCCACCGGGCGATCGCCCCGTGGTTGCCCGAGAGCAGGATCGGCGGCACCTCGTGCCCGCGCCAGACGGGCGGCTTGGTGTAGACGGGGCCTTCCAGGAGGCCGGCCATGGTCCCGGGCGCGAAGGAGTCGTCGGCCACCGAGCCTGCGTTGCCGAGCACTCCGGGCAGCAGGCGGCCGACGGCCTCGACCATGACCAGCACGGCGGCCTCGCCCCCGGCCAGCACGTAGTCGCCGATGCTGACCTCGTCGAGGCGCAGGCGCGAGCCGTACTCGGCCATGACCCGGGAGTCGATGCCCTCGTAGCGGGCGGGCGCGAAGAGCAGCCAGGGCTCCTTGGCGTACTCCAGGGCGACTTCCTGGGTGAACGGCCGTCCACTGGGCGTCGGCACGATCAGCCGCGGCGGCCCTTCGCCGGAGACAGAGCCGGAACCGGCGACCGCGTCGATGGCCTCGCTCCACGGCTCGGGCTTCATCACCATGCCGGGACCGCCGCCGTACGGCGTGTCGTCCACCTTGCGGTGGACGTCGTGGGTCCAGTCGCGGAGCTGGTGCACCCGGATGTCGAGGAGACCCCGCTGGCGCGCCTTGCCGATCAAGGACACGTCGAGCGGGGCGAAGTACTCAGGGAAGATCGAGATGATGTCGACGCGCATGCCCACCGCCGGCCGTTCCATGATCAGACCGTCTCGCCGGGATCGAGCAGGCCGGGCGGGGCGTCCACGACGACACGCTTGGCGTCCAGGTCGACCTCGGGGACCAGGGGCTTGACGAACGGGATCAGGACCTCTCCCTGCTCGCGCTGGATCACAAGGAGGTCCTGGCCGTGGTGCAGGACGTCGACGATCTCGCCGACGGCCTCACCGGTGACCGTCACCACGGACAGGCCGATGAGCTGGTGGTCGTAGAACTCGTCGGGGTCGCCGGGCGGCGGGATCTCGGAGGAGTCGATCACGAGCATGGTGTCGCGCAGCTCTTCGGCCTCGCTGCGGTCGGCGACGCCCTCGAAGCCCAGCACCAGGATGTTCTTGTTCCAGCGCATGCGCTCGACGACCAGCGGCCCGGCGCCCGCCGGGTCGGTCGCCAGCGAGGTGCCGGGGGCGAAGCGCGACTCGGGGTCGTCGGTGCGCACTTCGACGGTCACCTCGCCACGGATGCCGTGCGGGCGGCCGATGCGGCCGACGACGAGCTGCACGTCGCTCCTCCTTCGAACTTCGAACTTCGAAAGTCGTACTGATGCCCCGAGAACCGCGACAGGGGACCGCCCGGCTGCCGGGGGTCCCCTGCCCAGAGGGTTCGTGGCCTCTGAGGTCTTGTTACCGGGCTTCGTTGAGGTCGAGCAGGTCGACCCTGACGTACTTGCCGTCGGCGAGGGCGTTCACAACCGTGCGAAGCGCCTTCGCCGTGCGGCCACCGCGGCCGATGACCTTGCCGAGGTCCTCGGGATGAACCCGGACCTCGAGGACGCGCCCGCTGCGGATGCGACGGGCACGAACCAGAACGTCGTCGGGATGCTCGACGATGCCCTTGACCAGATGCTCGAGGGCTTCCTCAAGCACCTCAGGCCTCGCCTTCCGGCTTCTCCTCCGCGGCCGGCTCGGCCGGGGTCGCGGGGGTCTCGTCGGCCTTCACGGTCTTCTTGGGCTTGCGCGCCGTGGTGGCGTTGCCGCTGCCGGTGTCGCCGGCGAGCGACTCCTTCGCGGCGGCCTCGTAGATCGCGTGACGGTCGGCCTTGGGCTCGGCGACGAGCAGAGCCGGAGGGGCCGCCTCGCCCTTGAACTTCTGCCAGTCACCGGTGAGCTTGAACAGCTTCAGCACCGGGTCGGTCGGCTGCGCGCCGACACCCAGCCAGTACTGCGCCCGCTCGGAGTTCACCTGGATGAACGACGGGTTCTCCTTGGGGTGGTAGAGGCCGATCTCTTCGATCGCACGGCCGTCACGCTTGGTGCGGCTGTCCGCCACCACGATGCGGTACTGCGGGTTGCGGATCATGCCGAGCCGCTTGAGCTTGATCTTGACTGCCACGGGTGTGGTCTCTCCTGGACTTTCGAGCGTGGGTGAGCGGGCGTCTCGCCGAGTGGGGCACGACGGGATGACCGCCCGAGGGACAAACGTGACTCGCGGGGGTGAGAGGGCACCCACGGTCACGGTGTTCCAACATGCCATTCTGCCAGACGATCGGAGTGCTGTCCGAATCGCCGCGCAATCAGCGGGTGAGCGCGGCTACTTCTGGCCGGGCAGCCGGAGCTTCGAGGGGTCGAAACCCGGCGGGAGCTCGATACCGGGCGGAAGCTGGCCGCCGAGGCCACCGAGACCGCCGAGGCCCGGAGGCAGCTGCGGCGCGCCCGAGCCGCCGTCTGCCGCCCCCGCCTTGCCGAGCGCGGCCTTGCGCGGGTCGCCGCTGACGCGGCGGCCCTTCTTGACCTTCTTCTGGACGGCCTTGCCCTTGCGGCCCCCGGGCATGCCCGGGATGCCCATGCCTCCCGCCACCTGCTTCATCATCTTCTGAGCGTCGAAGAAGCGGGTGACCAGGTTGTTGACCTCGGTGACGCTGACGCCGGAGCCACGCGCGATGCGGGCGCGCCGCGAGCCGTTGATGATCTTCGGCTCCTGGCGCTCGGCCGGGGTCATCGAGCGGATGATCGCCGCGACCCGGTCGAGGTCGCGCTCGTCGACCTGGTTGAGCTGGTCGCGCATCTGCCCCATGCCGGGCATCATGCCGAGGAGGTTCTTGAGCGGCCCCATCTTGCGGACCATCATCATCTGCTCAAGGAAGTCGTCGAGCGTGAAGCCGTCGCCGGAGGCGAGCTTGCCCGCCATCTTGGCCGCGTCGGCCTCGTCGAAGGTGCGCTGCGCCTGCTCGATCAGGGTGAGGATGTCGCCCATGTCGAGGATGCGCGACGCCATGCGGTCGGGGTGGAAGGCGTCGAAGTCCTCAAGCTTCTCACCCGTCGAGGCGAACATGATCGGACGGCCCGTGATGTGCCGCACCGAGAGCGCCGCGCCGCCGCGGGCGTCGCCGTCGAGCTTGGTGAGCACGACGCCGTCGAAGCCGACGCCCTCCATGAACGCCTGCGCGGTGGTGACGGCGTCCTGGCCGATCATCGCGTCGACGACGAAGAGGACCTCGTCGGGGCTGACGGCGTCACGGATGTCCGCGGCCTGCTTCATCAGCTCCTGGTCGATGCCGAGGCGGCCGGCGGTGTCGATGATGACGATGTCGTGCTGCCGGCGCCTGGCGTGCTCGATCGACTCGCGCGCCACGGCGACCGGGTCGCCGACGCCGTTGCCGGGCTCGGGCGCGTACACCGCGACCTGCGCCCGCTGCCCGACCACCTGGAGCTGCTGGACGGCGTTGGGCCGCTGCAGGTCGGCGGCGACCAGGAGCGGGGCGTGGTTCTGCTCGCGCAGCCAGCGGGCGAGCTTGCCCGCCAGCGTGGTCTTGCCGGCGCCCTGGAGGCCGGCGAGCATGATGACGGTCGGCGGGTTCTTGGCGAACCGCAGCCGCCGGGTCTCGCCGCCGAGGATCTGCACAAGCTCGTCGTTGACGATCTTGACGACCTGCTGGGCGGGGTTGAGCGCCTGGGAGACCTCCGCGCCCCGGGCGCGCTCCTTGACATGGGACACGAAGTCCTTGACGACCGGCAGCGCGACGTCCGCTTCGAGAAGAGCGATGCGGATCTCGCGACAGGTCGCGTCGATGTCGGCGTCGGACAGCCTCCCCTTGGACTTCAGGGAGGAGAAGACCGATGTCAGCCGGTCGGAAAGCGTCTCGAACACGTGATTGGCCAGCCTCTGCGCTACGGGTCGTCCGGGGTTTGCGTCTGCGACTCGACCTCCCAGCCTATCCGCTCCGCGGCCCGGTCACGCGTATCCAGCGGGGGGCAGGGAGGTCCGGCGCCGCTAGCTTCTCCAGCCGGGTACGGACACCCGCATCGTCAGAGCGTGCTCGACCAGGGCGATGAGCGTGCTCTTCACCGAGTCCCGCTGCCGGGCGTCGGTCCGTACGATCGGGATGTGCGGGCCCAGGGTGAGGGCGTCGCGCACCTCCTCGTCCTGGTGCGGGTGGTTGCCGTCCCAGCCGTTGAGCCCGATGACGAACGGCAGCTTCGCCTCCTCGAAGTAGTCGACGGCCGGGAAGCTGTCGGCCAGCCGCCGCGTGTCGACCAGGACCACCGCGCCGATGGCGCCCCTGACCAGGTCGTCCCACATGAACCAGAACCGGTGCTGCCCGGGGGTGCCGAACAGATAGAGGATCAGCTCGCTGTCCAGCGACACACGGCCGAAGTCCATCGCCACCGTCGTGGTGGTCTTGCGTGGAATGAGGCCCAGGTCGTCGATGCCGGCACTGGCGTCGGTCATGACCGCCTCGGTGGTGAGGGGGACGATCTCGGACACGGCGCCCACGAAGGTCGTCTTACCGACGCCGAACCCGCCCGCGACGACGATCTTGGTCGACGTCAACCCGCCACGGCTAGAGCCTGCGAAGTCCACTGAGAACCCTTTCGAGCAAGTTGAGATCCGGCTTCCCGGCGTCCAGCTGCGGCTGATGCAGCTGGACCAGGCCTTCGGCGGCCATGTCCGAGATGAGCACCCGGGCCACGCCGAGCGGCACCCGCAGGAGCGCGGAGATCTCGGCGACGGAACGTACCTGGCGGCACAGCGAGTTGATCGCCTGGTACTCCGGGATCAAGCCGGAAATATCTTGGTAAGCCGGAATCGTGGAGTGAACCAGCGTCTCCATGGCCAGATGCGTCCGCGGCGCCGAGCGCCCTCCGGTGACTGTGAAGGGACGGACGGGCGACGACGGTTCCTGTTGGTACCGTCGTAACCCGTCCTCCCAACCAGGACCGCCCATGAAGGTCACCGCGGTGACGACGCCTGAAGCTCGGCGCGCACGGCCGGGGTCAACACCTGACCGGCGCGCTCGACCATCAGCGTCATCTGGTACGCCACCAGGCCCATGTCACAGTCCGGGGCGGCCAGCACGGCCAGGCACGAACCATCGCTGATCGACATGATCAGCAGCAGCCCCCGCTGCATCTCCACCACGGTCTGGGTGACCGCGCCGCCCTCGAAGACCCGGGAGGCTCCCTGGGTCAGGCTGATCAGGCCGGCGGCCACCGCCGCGAGCTGGTCGGCCCGGTCCTTGGGGAAGCCCTCGGAGTACGCCAGCGGCAGCCCGTCGGAGGACACCACCACCGTGTGCGCCACCCCCGGCACGCCCCGGACGAAGTCGGTGATCAGCCAGTTGACCCCACGGGCGCCTTGGCTCAGCTCTCTCACTTGTCCTCCTTCTCGCCCTGAATGCGCCGCAGCTCGGCGTTGAACGCCACCTCGTCCTCGCTCAGTTCCCCACGGGCCACCGCCCGGCCCTGCCGGATGCCCTGCTGGAAGCTCGACAGCCGGCTGCGCGCCCGGTCGGGCGACAGCGGCGGCATGGCGGGCGGGGGCGTCGCGGCGGCCTCGGGAGTGCCGGCCGACCCGGGCACCAGGTTCGCCTTGGGGACCCGCTTGGGCAGGCCCGCCGCGGTGGTCCCGTCGCGCACCGGCTCCTGGACGGCCGCCGCCGCCTGCCAGCCCGCGTCGGCGGGGATCTCCTGCCAGCCGGTGGAGGCCTTCTCCTTGTCCGGGTCGGGGTCCACGCGCCGGAACCAGGCCGACTCGACGGACGCGAAGATCGGCAGGAAGTCGTCCTCCTGCTCCATGGGAGAGGAGCGCACGGCGGGAAGCGGGCCGGTCACCGCGTCCAGATCCGAGGTGTCGTACCGGCGCGGCCGCAGGCGGGACGGCAGTTCCCCGCCCCTCGCGCCGGGTCCTGTGGGAGGCCCGGCGAGCCCGCCCTGTCCCGTGGCGGGTCCCCCGAACGAGCTCGGCCCGGACGGCGCGCCGCCGAAGCCACCCGAACCGGTACCGGAGCCGCCGAAGACACCCGAACCAGTGCCAGGGCCTCCGAAGCCGCCCGAACCGGTGGCCGGGCCGCCGAACGGGCCGGAAGCCGGGCCCGCGTACCCGCCCGAGCCTGTGGGAGGACCGCCGTACCCGCCACTGGGACCGGTCGGCGGTCCGCTGAAACCACCCGAACCAGGGGGCGGTCCGCCGAAAGCGCTGGAACCCGGACCGTACAGCCCGCCCGAGCCCGTGGCGGGACCGCCGTACCCGCCGCTCGGACCGGTCGGCGGGCCGCCGTACCCTCCGCCACCGGTCATGGGGCCGAGAGCGCCGCCACCGGTGGTCGGGCCGAGGGGTCCGGACCCGTTGGAGGGTCCGAACGCGGGCGGCTCGGTGAACGGGCCGGACGCGGTCGGGAAGTCGAACGCGCCGTTGGCCGGGGTGGCCGAGGCGAACAGGCCCTGTCCCGCGGGTTGGCCGGTGGCCGACCAGGCGGGAGTCCCGGACCCCGCGAGCGACTGCGCGCCCGGGGCGACGCCGGCGCCGACGGGATGCGCGGGCATGCCCATGAGCGTCTCCGGCAGCAGGACCATCGCGGTCAGGCCGCCGGTGTCGTGACGGCGCAGTTGCACGCGGATGCCGTTGCGCAGCGCGAGCCGGCCGACCACGAACAGGCCCATCCTCCGCGACACCGAGACGTCCACGACGGGCGGGTTGGCGAGCCGCCAGTTGGTCTGGGCGAGTTCCTCGTCGGTCATGCCGATGCCGGCGTCGGTGATGGAGATCATCACGCCGCCGCCGTCGATGCGGTTGGCCGACATGGTGACCCTGGTCTCGCGGGGAGAGAAGGAGATCGCGTTCTCGACCAGCTCGGCCAGCAGGTGGATGACGTCGTTGACCGCCTGCCCGGCGATGGAGGCGCCGGTGGGGACGTTCATCGCCACCCGCTCGTAGTTCTCCACCTCCGACAGCGAGGCCCGGGTGACGTCCAGCAGTGGCACCGGCTGGCTCCACCGGCGCGCGGGCTCCTGACCGGCGAGGACCAGGAGGTTCTCACTGTTGCGCCGCATGCGGGTGGCCAGGTGGTCGAGCCGGAAGAGGTCCCCGAGCCGGCTGTCGTCCTGTTCGCCCTGCTCCAGGCCGTCGATCAGCGTGATCTGCCGTTCCACCAGGGTCTGCGTGCGGCGGGAGAGGTTGACGAACATGGCGCTGACGTTGCTGCGCAGCTGGGCCTCGTCGCTCGCCAGGCGGATCGCCTCGCGGTGGACCTCGTCGAAGGCCCGGGCCACCTCGCCGACCTCGTCGGCCGAGGCGACGCCGATCGGCTGCACCTCGGGTGGACCGGTGTTGCCCTCGGACTCCCGGAGCTTCTGCACCATCTCGGGCAGGCGGCGACCGGCGATCTCCAGCGCCTCGCCCCGTAGCCGCCGCAGCGGGCTGACGAGCGAGCGGGCCATGACGATCGTGATGGCCAGGACCAGGATGAGCAGGATGGCGACGATGGCGATGTTGATCGCGGCCTGGCTCTGGTCGCCGCGCGCCAGCTCGGCCGCGCGGTCGACGATGGAACGGCCCAGGGCCCGCTGCACGTCGTGCATGCGGTTCAGGCCCTCGCTGGCGGCGTCGAACCAGAAGTCGGTGTCGCTGGCGCCTCCGCCGCTGATCCCGCTCAGCGGCTGGTTCTCGCGGGTGAGCTCCAGGATGCGCTCGACCAGGCCGGCGGCCCGGTCGATCTTCTGGCCGCTGACGGTGTCCGCGTACATCTGCCGCTCGGCGAGCGTCGCCCGGGAGAAGAACACCTTGAGCTCGCTGGCCTGCTCCGCACGGGCGGCGTTGAACGCCTCAAGCTCCGCCTGGGTGAACCGGCGGGCGGTCAGCGCCACGGCGACGAGACCTCGTTGCCTGGACGCCTGCTCGGCGGCGCGGGAAAGCGACGCGAGGGAGGACGCGCTGGCGTCCAGCGTCTCGTCCGTGCTTCCGCGAGCCGTCTCGTCGAAGACGGTGAGCAGGTCGTCGAGAACGAGGGAGTACTTCTGGAGCGCCGGAAGCGCGGGAAGCTGTGAGTCGGTGATCGTCGTGCGCAGCGAGCGGAGCTCGGTGAGCCGGTCGAGCAGGCGGGAGACGACCTGGCGGCCGATCTCTCCGAGGGCCGGCTCCACGACCTTCCTGCGGTCCTGGACGATCTGGACGGCCGCGTCGACCGCGTTCCGCTGGTCGGTGAGCTTGGCCTGACTGCCGCGGCGGCCCGCGGCGACGTACCTCGCGGAGACGTCGCGTTCCAAGTCGAGCTGGTGGCCGAGGTCGCCCAGGTTCGTGACGAACTCGGCCACGGTCCGGACGCGTTCATATTCGGTGGCGCTCTGAACCGACGTCGCCACTCGCAGGCCGCCGAGCAGGACCGCCACCAGGGTGGGTACCAGGACCAGTGCGATGAGGCGGGTACGTACCCGCCAGTTACGCAGAGCGAGCAGACTTCCCGTCCCGTGACGCGGTTCGGATGGAGCACCCGTCTCGGAACGCGGTCCGTCTGCGTCCGTTTTGGTACCGCGACCGCTCTCGATTGTTGCTGTCCTCACTGGTCGCAACCTCTCGCCAGCTGGTCTGCTTTAGGGGGTAAGGGGGGTAAGGGGACTTGCTCATGTGACGCATGACAAGTCAAGGGGCAATTGGAGCATAAGCCTATGAGTTCGACCAACAGCCATGGGCCGTTAGAACGATCCAATCCATTTTTCGGTCAATGAGAATCACGCTCGGTAGTGGAGGGGGAGTTCACGAGGGCCGTGACCAGGCAACTTACCCGCCATGTCACCAAATTTGCCGTTACGGCGATCCAAAAGCCCATACTTCACATAACACTAACTACTGGTCAAACTGGACTTTTTTACGAGTTTCATGACATAGGCGGCTTGTGCGTGTTAGTTCCGATCTTCCTCCGCTAGGCTTCACGCTCGCCGTGCCACAACGGTCTCCTCAGGAGCAGCAGGCACTCTTCCCCCACACCCAAAAGGACTCCTCAATGAGAAGACTCAGGGGTCGTACCTTCATCATCGGCGCCGTGGCCACTCTGGCCCTCGCGGCATGCGGAAGCTCGGACACGGGTTCGAGCGCGTCCGGTGGAGGGCTGGAAAAGACCACGATCTCGGTCGGCGTCCTCGCCATCGCCGACGTCGCAGGACTCTACATCGCGAACCAGAAGGGCTACTTCAAGGAGGAGGGCCTGACCGTCAAGCCCGAGGTCCTCCAGAGCACGCAGTTCGCCATCCCGAAACTTCTCAGCGGCGGCCTTGACCTGGCCCTCGGCAACTACTTCTCGATCATCTCCGCCACCGAGAAGACCAACGACAAGTTCAGGTTCGTCTCCGACACCTTCCAGGCCAAGAACGACGTCTTCGACATCGTCGTCCCCAAGGACTCCCCGATCCAGTCGGTGAAGGACCTCAAGGGCAAGAAGATCTCCATCGCCTCGCTGAACAGCATCGGCGAGCTGGCGGTGGGCTCCACCCTGCGGGTCGCGGGCCTCGACCCCAAGGCCGACGTGACCTACATGCCCATGGCCTTCCCGCAGGCCCCCGCGGCGCTGAAGGCCGGCCAGATCGACGCGGCCTGGCTGACCGAGCCCTTCCTCACCGGCGTCCAGAAGGACATGGGCGCTCGCAAGATCGCCGACACGATGACCGGCGCGATGGCCGACTTCCCGATCGCGGGCTGGACGGCCACGGAGGACTGGACGAAGAAGTACCCGAAGACGATGGCCGCCTTCCAGCGGGCCATCCTGAAGGGCCAGCAGGACGCGTCGGCCGACCGCAAGGCCGTCGAGCAGGCGCTGCCGAACTACAGCCCCATCAAGCCGGAGGTCGCCTCCGTCATCAACCTGGGCGCCTACCCGACCTCCCTCAGCGCGACCCGGATCCAGCGCGTCGCCGACCTGATGTTCGAGTACGGCTACCTGTCCAAGAAGATGGACGTGACCCCCCTGCTGGTCCCGCTGCCTCAATGATCGACCGCCGAGTGGTCCGCGGCGCCGCCGGCGCCGCGGTCCTCCTCATCGCCGCGGAGCTGGCCGGGCGCTCCGGCCTGATCGATCCGGTACTGCTCCCCCCCGTGTCCACGGTCCTGGCCGCCGCGGGGGGGCTGGTGGCCGACACGGAGTTCTGGACCGACCTCTGGGGCACCGTGACCGTCTGGGCGATCGGACTGCTCATCGCGATCGTGATCGCCGTGCCGCTCGGGGTGCTGCTCGGCACCCTTCCCCGCGCCGAGCTGGCCGCCCGCCCCATCGTGGAGTTCCTGCGGCCCATCCCCTCGGTCGCGCTCCTCCCCCTGGTCACGCTTCTGATCGCGGACGGCCACAGTGTGAAGATCACCGTCATCGTCTTCGCCGCCTCGTGGCCCGTCCTCATCAACACCATGTACGGCCTGCGGGACGTCGACCCCGTCGCCAAGGAGACGCTGCGCAGCTTCGGCTTCGGACGGCTCGCCGTGCTGGGGCGGGTGTCGGTGCCGAGCGCGGCGCCGTTCGTCCTCACCGGCGTGCGGCTGGCCGCCGCCGTCGGCCTCGTCGTGGCGATCAGCGCGGAGCTGGTGGCCGGCGGCACCGACGGGATCGGCGCCTTCATGATCCGGGCGGGCTCGGGTCTTCGTACGGATCTCATCCTGGCCGCGACCCTGTGGGCGGGAATCCTCGGGCTCGCCGCCAACGCGCTGCTCGTGCGCGTCCAGCGGCGGGCCTTCCGGTGGCACAGCGCAAGGGCCGGAGGTGGCACATGACCACGACGACCGCCGAGGGCCGTACGCGGGAGGGCTCTGCCTGGCGAGGCGGCCTGACGGCCGTGCTGACCAGGGTCTGGCTGGTGCCCATCGCGATCGCCGCGTGGGAGCTGGGCACCCGGCAGGCGGGCTCCACGTACTTCCCGCCCCCCTCCGAGATCGTCGCTCGCATGTACGAGCTGTGGTTCTCGGGCCCGGCGTCCCACCTGTTCCTCACCGACCAGGCGCTCGACAACTTCCCGCCCAGCCTCGCGCGCCTGTTCGGCGGATGGGCGCTGGCGTCCGTCCTCGGCATCGGCCTCGGGATCGCGCTCGGGCGCTCGCGGACGCTGTCGGGCTATATCGACCCGCTCGTCGAGTTCGGCAGGGCCATCCCCCCGCCGACCCTGATCCCCCTGTTCATCATCATCTTCAAGATGGGCACCCAGATGCAGGTGGCGACGATCGTCTACGGGGTGATCTGGCCCATCCTCATCAACACCATCGACGGAGCGCGCTACGTGGACCGCGTCCACGCCGACACGGCGCAGGTCTTCGGCCTCGGACGGGCGCAGCGGCTGTTCCGCATCACCCTGCCGGCGGCGGGCCCCAAGATCTTCGCGGGGCTCCGGCTCAGCCTCTCCCTGGCCGTGATCCTGATGGTGGTCTCCGAGCTCGTCGGCAGCACCAACGGGATCGGCTTCCAGCTGATGTTCACGCAGCAGAACTTCGACCTGTCCGGGATGTGGGGCGCGATCGTGATACTCGGCGTCCTGGGCCTCCTGTTGAACGCGTCCTTCCTGGCAGTCGAACGACGCGTCCTTTCCTGGCACCGGCGAGCCCGGCAGACAACCTGAGGAAGCACCGTGCTCGATGTCGTCAACCTGAGTCACACCTACGGCGAGGGCCCGAACGCCCACCATGCCCTCGGAGGAATCGACCTCAAGGTCGCCGAGGGCGAACTGGTGTGCGTCGTCGGCCCCTCCGGCTGCGGGAAGTCCACGCTGCTGCGTTCCATCGCGGGGCTGATCCAGCCCACCGAGGGACACATCCGGATCAGGGACGTCACGGTCGCGGAGACGCCCGGCGATCTGGCCGTCGTCTTCCAGGACTACAGCCGGTCGCTCTTCCCCTGGATGTCGGTCGGCGACAACGTGGCCCTGCCGCTGCGCCGCCGCGGCAAGGACCGGGCGGCGCGCCGCGCCGCCGCCGCGGAGGCACTCGAAGAGGTCGGCCTGGGCGGCGCCTCCTCGAAGTTCCCGTGGGAGCTGTCCGGCGGGATGCAGCAGCGCGTGGCGATCGCCCGCGCCCTCGCCTACCGGCCGTCCCTGCTGCTCATGGACGAGCCTTTCGGCTCGGTGGACGCCCAGACGCGTGAGGACCTGGAGGACCTGGTCCTCAAGGTCCGCGAGCACCACCGCATGACGGTCCTGCTCATCACCCACGACATCGACGAGAGCGTGTACCTCGGAGACCGTGTCGTGGTCCTCACGCGCTCACCGGCCAGGGTCGCGGGTGAGCTGCCCGTGAACCTGCCGTTCCCCCGCGACCAGATCGCCACCAGGGAGCTTCCGGCCTTCGTGCACCTGCGTGCCGAGGTGGGCCGTCTGGTCCGCGACAAAAAACGGGCTCCCTTGTTCCAGGCCTAGGACCAGGCCTGCCCATCCCCGGGGAGCTCCCCGGGGATGATTTCTCACCGAATTTCTCACCGACTTTCTCACCGACTGGAACTGACTGGAGTGGAAATGACCGACCCCGGAACCCTGATCTGGGACGTCCTTCGCGGCGGCTGGCGTGTCGCGGCACTGAAGACCATGGTCGACCTCGACTGCGCCGCGCACCTGAGCGAGGGGCCGCTCTCGGTCTCCGAGCTGGCCGCCCGTTGCGGGGCTCACGGCCCCTCCCTTGGCCGCGTGCTGCGGACCCTGGCCGCCATCGGCGTGGTGGAGACCGTGGGCCAGGACACCTACGCGCTGACCGAGTCGGGGGCCATGCTCGCCGCCGACTCGCCCCGGTCGCTGCGCAGCGCCGTGATCGCCAACACCGATCCGACCATGTCGTACGCGATGACCGAGCTGACCGAGACCGTGCGCACCGGCCGGTCGGCGTTCGTGGAGCGCTACGGCATCCTGTACGACTACCTGGCCACCGACCCGGAGCTGGGACGGGTCTTCAACGACTTCATGACCGGCCGGGCGGTCCCCATGGCCGAGGGCGTGGCGTCGCTCTACGACTTCTCGGGCGTCGGCACGCTGATGGACGTCGGAGGCGGGCGCGGGCACATCCTGGCGGCGGCGCTGCGGGCGAACCCCGGCCTTCGCGGCGTGCTGTTCGAGCTTCCGCACGTCCTGCCGGACGCGCGTGAGGCCTTCGCCTCCTGGAACCTGTCCGACCGGTGCGACTTCGTGACCGGTGACTTCTTCTCGTCCGTCCCCGAGGGCGCCGACGCCTACCTGATGGGCAGCGTCATCCACAACTGGGACGACGCGGACGCGCTGCGCATCCTCAAGGTCGTGAGGGCCGCCATGGGCGACGACAGCAGGCTGCTGCTCGTGGAGATCGTCGTGCCCGACGACGACACCCCGCACTTCGGCAAGGACCTGGACATGCGCATGCTGGGCCTGTTCGGTCAGGGGCGCGAGCGCAGCAGGTCGGAGCACACGATGCTGATCGAGAAGGCCGGCATGAGGGTGACCGACGTGATCCCGCTGCCGTTCAACGCCAGCCTCATCGAGGCTACCCCCATCTGACCTGGCCGGTCACCGCCGGTGGCGGTTCCAGGCCGGAGGCTCAGCGGCCTCCCCAGCCGGGAACCGCCACCCGCATCGTCAGGGCGTGCTCCACCAGCGCGATCAGAGTGCTCTTCACCGAGTCGCGCGAGCGGGCGTCGGTCCGTACGAGCGGGATGTGCGGGGCGAGCGTCAGCGCCTCGCGCACCTCCTCGTCGGCGTGGGCGTAGCGCCCGTCCCAGCCGTTGATGCCGACGACGAACGGGAGCTGGGCCTCCTCGAAGTAGTCGATCGCCGGGAAGCAGTCGGCCAGCCGGCGGGTGTCGACGAGCACCACGGCGCCGATGGCGCCGCGGACCAGGTCGTCCCACATGAACCAGAACCGGTGCTGTCCCGGGGTGCCGAACAGGTACAGGATCAGGTCCTGGTCGAGCGACACGCGGCCGAAGTCCATGGCCACGGTGGTGGTGGTCTTGTGCGGTGTCAGACCCAGATCGTCGATGCCGGCGCTGGCGTCGGTCATGACCGCCTCGGTGGTGAGGGGGACGATCTCGGACACGGCGCCCACGAAGGTCGTCTTGCCGACGCCGAACCCTCCCGCGACGACGATCTTCGTCGACGTCAGCGCCGCGCCGCGGCTAGAGCCTGCGAAGTCCACTGAGAACCCTTTCGAGCAAGTTGAGGTCCGGCTTACCCGTGTCCAGCTGCGGGTGGTGCACCTGGACGAGGCCCTCGCCCGCCATGTCGGCGATCACGACACGGGCCACGCCGAGGGGCATGCGCAGCATCGCGGCGATCTCGGCGACCGACCGCACCTGGCGGCACAGCGTGCTGATCGCCTGCTTCTCCGGAGTGAGAGTTGAAAGATCCTGGTGTAGCGATGTGGCGGAGGACACGAGCGCCTCCATGGCAAGCGAGGTCCGGGGAGCGGTACGCCCCCCGGTCATCGCGTAGGGCCGGACCAGGGAACTCTGTTCCATCGGTTCCGGCGCGGGAAGAGGCGCCGCCGCGCCGGAAAACCGGCGGGCGTCCTCGATCGGCGGGTACGAGGATCCACCGCTCAGCGGATCTCCGTCATCTGTCCAGCCGCGGCGTGCCACAGCGTCCTCCTGTCATCGGCCTCTCACCTGGGTTGAGACGCCTGGAGTTCGGCACGCACAGCCGGGGTCAGCACCTGACCGGCACGCTCAACCAACAACGTCATCTGGTATGCGACCAAGCCCATGTCACAGTCGGCTGCGGCCAGCACGGCCAGACACGAACCATCGCTGACCGACATGATCAGCAACAGGCCCCGCTGCATCTCCACCACGGTCTGGGTGACCGCTCCACCCTCGAAAACCCGGGAAGCGCCCTGCGTCAGGCTGATCAGCCCCGCGGCCACCGCCGCGAGCTGGTCGGCCCGGTCCTTGGGGAAGCCCTCTGAGAAGGCCAGTGGCAGCCCGTCGGCCGAGACAACGACAGTGTGCGCCACGCCTGGGACGTTGTTCACAAAGTCGGTGATCAGCCAGTTGACTCCACGGGCGGCCTGGCTCAGCTCCCTCACGAGTCCTCCTTGTTGCGTTCAACGTTTCTATTGGGGGAAAGGTCGTCGTTGAGCTCACCGCGGGCGACGGCCCGGCCTTTCCTTACGCCCTGCTGGTAGCTCGACAGCCGGCTGCGCACCCGTTCGGGGGAGAGCGACGGCTGTGGAGAGAAGACCGACGGACCCGGGTCGGCCGACCCGGGCCCGAGATTGGCCGTGGGGACCCGCTTCGGCAGCCCGGACGAGGTGATGCCTCCGAGGGAGGGATCGGCCGCCGCCTGGGCCGCCTGCCAGCCCGCGTCGCCCGGAGACGACCAGGCCCTGGACTCCGCGGGGTCGACGACGACGGCTTCCTCGGCCTGCTCAGGCGCCTGCGCCGCGGAGTGCGCCGTCTCCTCCTGCCGCCGGGCTTCGGGCTGGCGGGGATCAGGTTCCAGGTCGGAACGCCTGAACCAGTCGGACTCCACTGCCGCGAAGATCGGCAGGAACTCCTCTCCCCCGTCCAGGGGTGAGCTGTGGACGGCGGGAAGGGGGCCGGTGTGGTCCATGTCGGGGACCGCGCCGAACGAGCGGCCCGACCTGTCGAGGGGACCGGTGGAGGAACCGCCGGTCAGCGGTCCGGAGTAGCCGCCGCCCGACGGGGGCCCCGCGTATCCGCCGCCGGTGATCGGCCCGGAAGGGCCGCCGCCGGTGATGGGGCCGGTGTGCCCGCCGCCGGCCGAGGGGACGGCCGGCCACGAGGCGGTGTCCTGGTTGGCCAGGTCGGACGACCATGAGGGAGCGCTGTCACCGCTGCCGGGGGCGGGGGTGTCGGCGGGCCACGGGGTGTCGATGGGCGGGTTCGGGTTGAAGTAGCGGTCGAACGGGTCCTGCTCGTCCGCGGCCTCCGGCTCGAACGGGTCGCGCCGCTCACCGGAGCCCTCGAACGGGTCGCGCCGACCGGGGGCCGGGCGCTCGAACGGGTCACGCTCGAACGGTCCGCGTTCGAAGGGGCCCCGGTTCAGCGGTCCGGCGGTGGCGCCGACGCCAGGGGCGTCCGCTCCGAAGACCGGGGCGCGCATCCCGCGCGAGGATGAGGCCTCGAAGCCGCCGGGAGCGGTGAAGGCACCGGTGTCGAACGACGACTGCGTAGGGGCGCCGAAGTGGCCGGCGCCCGCCATCGGCCCTGCGGCCTCCACGGGCATCCCCGGCATGCCAGGGAACTGCGGCGCGCCGGGCGCGGACAGCAGCGTCTCGGGCAGCAGCACCATCGCGGTCAGGCCACCGGTGTCCTGCTGGCGGAGTTGCACGCGGATGCTGTGGCGCAGCGCCAGGCGGCCGACCACGAACAGGCCCATTCGGCGGGACACGGAGACGTCCACGACCGGCGGGTTGGCGAGGCGCCAGTTGGACTCGGCCAGCTCGTCGGCCGTCATGCCGATGCCGCTGTCGCTCACCGAGATCATCACGCCGCCGCCGTCGATGCGGTTGCTCGACACGACGACCTTGGTCTCGCGCGGGGAGAAGGAGATGGCGTTCTCCACCAGCTCGGCGACCAGGTGGACGACGTCGTTCACGGCCTGGCCGACCACGGCCATTCCCGACTGCACGCGGACGTCGACCCGCTCGTAGTTCTCCACCTCGGAGAGCGAGGCGCGGACGATGTCGACGATCGGCACCGGCTGGCTCCAGCGGCGAGCGGTCTCCTGACCGGCGAGGACCAGGAGGTTCTCACTGTTACGCCGCATGCGGGTGGCCAGGTGGTCGAGCTTGAACAGGTTGCCCAGCCGGTTCTCGTCCTGCTCGCCCTGCTCCAGGCCGTCGATGAGGCTGAGCTGGCGTTCGACCAGCGTCTGGCTGCGGCGGGAGAGGTTGACGAACATCGAGTTGACGTTGCTTCGCAGCCGGGCCTCGTCGCCCGCCAGGCGGATCGCCTCGCGGTGGACCTCGTCGAAGGCCCGGGCGACTTCTCCCATCTCGTCGCGAGAGGTGACGCCGATGGGGACCACCTCGGCGGTCGGGGAGCTTTCCGTGCTCTCCCGCAGCCGCTGGACCGTCTCCGGCAGCCGTACGCCGGCGATCTCCAGTGCCTCGGCGCGCAGCCGGCGCAGCGGGCGGGTGAGGGAGCTCGCCACGACGGCGGTGATGATCAGGACCAGCAGCAGCAGGACCAGGATCAGGCTTCCGGAGATCATCGCCTGGCGTTGTGCCTGCTCCTGCAGCGCCTGGCTCTGCTGGACGACCGAACCGACCAGCCGCTCCTCGACCTTGCGCATCCGGTCGGCGACGGCCGTGGTGGAGGTGTACCAGGTGGCGGTGTCGTCGCGGCGGATCGGGTCGAGGTCCTGGATCTCCTTGAACTGGCGCAGCTGCGCCAGCGCGAGGGCGCGCATCCAGTCGGCCTTGTCGACCTGCTGTCCCTTGACGGTGTCGTTGTAGAACTTCACGTCGGCGGGCGTCGCCTCGGCGAGGAACGTCGCCGTCTCGCTCTGCTGGCGGCTCCAGGAACCGGGGAAGTTGACGAAGTCGTCGTAGTCGAACCCGCCGCCGGTGGCGTTGAGGGTGACGAGGCCGACCGTCATGAGGCCTCGCTGCTGGGCGACCTCTTCCTTGGCGCGGCTGAGGGCGCCGAGGGCGATGCTGTCACCGAACAGGCGCTGGTCGTTGCCCGAGGTGCCGAGCTCGCTCTGCATGGATCCGAGGACGGTGATGAGTGAGGAGTACATGCCGAGCGCGGCTCGGGAGGGCACGCTCGCGTCCGCGATACGAGTACGGAGACCGGGGAGACCTTCGAGCCAGCGGCGGATCTGCTCGGCCTCGGACCGGACACGCGCGGTGTGGGAGGTGTCGAGGCCTGACACGGCGGTCAGGACCGGCTCTCTGGCCCTGTCCACGACGTCCTGCTGAGCCCGTACCCTCTTGAACCGCGCCTGGCGCCGCCCCTCGGCGATGTACCACGCCGTGAGGTCGCGTTCCCTGTCCACCTCGTGGATGAGGACGTCGATCTTCTCCACGAGCGCGGCCACCTCGGTGAGGCGGCGGTAGTCCGAGGAGGTGGCTATGGCGTTCGTGAGCTGCACGGCGCCGAGGATGACGCCCACGATCGTCGGGATGATGATGAGGGCCACGAGACGCGATCGGACGCGCCAGTTCTGGAGCCGGAGCCAGCTACCGCTCTTCGGCGTGCGCGCCATGGCCGGCCCGGACCGCTCCACACGGTCACCTGGACCTGGGTTACCCCGAGGGTCTTCTGTCCTCACTGGTTTTCGCAACCTCTCACCGAGCCTGGCGTGCAGGGGGGTACGTCACGCGCGAGGCGCATGAGACGTCCGAGACATCCATCAGGCGAGGGTAATTGGAGCACACCCGTACCAGATCGGCCAACAGAACATTCACGGACATACGACAACAGATAAACAGTTAAATGGATAAATCCCCCTTCTCGCTTCCGTAACTATGCGGGACGGAAACCGTCACGGGCCTCGGCGGCGGCATGTTTGATCATCAGGTGCCTGGTCACTGAATATTCCTGTACCGCTTCCTGGCTCATGTCCTTGCCGAAGCCGCTGCCCTTGACGCCTCCGTGCGGGGCCTCGGACGCGATCGGCAGGTGGTCGTTCACCCAGGTGACGCCCACGTCCAGCCGATGGGCCACCCTGAGCGCCCTCGCCACGTCGCGCGACCACACCGACGACGCCAGCCCGTACGGGGTGTCGTTGGCGAGCCCGACCGCCTCGTCCTCGCCCGAGAACGGGAGCACGACGAGCACCGGCCCGAAAATCTCCCCCTGGACGATCTGACTGGCCTGCGCCGCGCCCGCGATCAGCGTCGGCGGGTAGAAGAATCCCGGCCCCTCTGGTATGGTGCCGCCGCACACGATCCGGGCGCCCTCGGCCGCGGCGCGTTCGACGAAGCCGTGCACGCGCGCCCGGTGCCCTTCGGAGATGAGCGGCCCGATGTCGGTGGCCGCGTCCCAGGGATCGCCCATCCGTATCGCCTGGAGCGTGTCCCTCAGCGCTTCCACCGTCTCGGCGTACACCTCGCGCTCGACGTAGACGCGTGTCGCGGCCGTGCAGTCCTGGCCGGTGTTGTACGTGGCGCCGAGGGCGACGCCCTTGGCCATCTCGGCCAGGTCGGCGTCGGCGAACACCAGCGCCGGAGCCTTCCCGCCCAGCTCAAGATGCACGCGCTTCAACCCGGAGCCCGCGTCGCCTTCGTCCCCTGCCGCGCGCCGCATGACGGAACGGCCGGTCTCCGTCGAGCCCGTCACGCTGATCATGTCGATCCCGGGGTCCCCGACCAGGGCCTCCCCCACCTCGGCGTCGCCGGTCACGACGCGGACGAGGCCTTCGGGGAGACCCGCCTTCGCGGCCAGCTCCGCCAGGCGCAGCGTCGTGCCGGGCGTCTGGGGAGCGGGCTTGATGACGACCCCGTTCCCCGCGGCGAGCGCGGGCCCGAGCTTCCAGATCGCCATGACCAGCGGGAAGTTCCACGGCGCGATGGAGGCCACGACGCCGATCGGGCGGCGCACCAGCACCGAGGTGTAGCCGGAGCTCAGGACACCCGCGCCGGTCCCCTCCAGCGAACGCGCGGCGCCCGCGAAGAACCGAAGGTTGTCGGCGGCGAACGGCAGCTCGCCGTCACGGAACACCGTGGCGGGCTTGCCGGTCTCGCTCACCTCCAGCCGGGTCAGCTCCTCCGCGTCGTTCTCCACGAGGTCGGCCAGGCGCAGCAGCACGCGTGAACGCTCCGCCGGTGTCGCCTTCGACCACTCCTGGTAGGCGCGCCGGGCTTCTCGTACGGCTTCCGCGACCTCACTGAGCGGGGTGTCGGGCACGCCTGGCAGGCGCTCACCGGTGGCGGGATTGATGGGTGTCCTGCTCATGGTGCTCTTTCCTTGGTGCTTTCGGTGCGGCCGGTCCCCGTGCCGGCGTGGCTGCGCGGGGACCGGCGAAGGTGGTGCTCAGACGGTGCCGTTCGCCGTCCGCTCGATGAGGTCGGCGGCCCTGCGCAGGCCGTCGCGACCCCGGATCTCCTCGCCCGCCCCGGCGAGGCGGGCCCGCAGCCCGGTGTCGCCGATCAGCCTGTCCAGCGCGCCGACGAGCTCCTCGTCGGTGAAGGTGTACGTCGACAGGCGCACGCCGTAACCGAGCTCGTCGACGCGCTGCGCGTTGTCGTACTGGTCCCAGAAGAGCGGCAGCAGGATCATCGGCTTGCCGAAGTGCAGCGCCTCGGTCGTGGTGTTGTTGCCGCCGTGCGTGATGACCACGTCCACCAGGGGGATGATCTTCGTCTGCGGGACGAACTCCGCGCCCCACATGTTGTCGGCCAGCTTGATCTCCTCGTGGAGCGGGCCCTTGGAGACGATGTAGCGGTGCGGCGTCGTGGCGAGCACGTCGACCACCCGCTGCATCAGCTCCACGTCCGCCGAGCCGAGCGAACCCAGGGAGAAGTAGACCAGCGCGCCGTCACGGTCGGCCAGGGAGGCGGGCAGCTCGAAGGAGTCGTCGGTCTCGCGGACCGAGGAGTCCAGGCGGTGCCACGACTCGCCGAGCGGGCGGGCGTCGGTGTAGTCGGCGATCTCGGGGAACACGTAGAGGTTCAGGTCGCCCTCGTGGATGAACTCCAGCTCGGGCAGCGCGGGGGCGCCCTGCTCGACGACCCACTCGTTGAAGGCCGTCCAGATGTCGCGGTGGGTGCGGTCGTACTCGGCGCGGAACGCGTCCCACTCGGAGGAGTCGCCTGCGGGAAGGCCGCTGAACACCGGCGCGACGCCGTCGCCCTTCACCTCCAGCGGGTTGCACGAGACGATGCGGACGAAGGGCTTGCCCGCCGTGAGCAGCGCGGGGAACGTGATCACGTTGTCCTCGACGATCACGTCGGGGTTCACCCGCTCGATGATCGCCTTGAGCTGCGGCTCGCAGTACTTGGCGCCGTCGATCAGGGCGTCCCAGATCGGCTTGGTGACGGTCTCCAGCTGCGCGAGGGTGGACTTGCGGTACTCCGGCGCGGTGTCGCGGATGAAGTCCTTCCAGAACTGGCCGGCGTCCTGCTCCTCCTCGGCCGGCGGGGCCAGGTCGACCAGGTCCTCCTCGAAGCCCAGCGCCGTCAGCTTGCCCTTCCACGACGCCTCGGCCGCGAACACCACGCGATGACCTCGGCGGCGCAGGATGTCCCCGATGCCGACGCAGTTGTTCGTCGGCCCGTAGGCGCTCTCCGGCATGAACAGGATGGTGGCCATCAGCACTCCATGGAAATTGAAGGACGATTCAAATACATGTCGGCACGGTAGGTCAAATACCAGGCTTGTATGGTCTGAAGCCAATGAGTCGCTTTAGACTCCAACTTCAACAACGGGGCACAGGGGAGGCTGGAATGAGCTCGCGCAAGAGCCGGGCGGACCGGCGGGTGGACCTCATCGAGGCCGCTCGACGGGCGATCCTCCGTCACGGCACCCAGGGCGTTCATCTCACCCACGTGGCCGAGGAGGCCGGGCTGACGTCGGGCGCGGTGCTCTACCACTACCCCGACCTGAGTGAGCTGCTGGTGGAGGCCCACCACGCCGGGATGGAGCGGTTCTACGAGGTGCGCGTCAAGCGGGTCGCACGGCTGAGCGACCCCGCGGAGAAGCTGGTCGTCACGATCCGCTCGGGCCTGCCCGTCGGGCCGGACGACCCGGGCGTGCGGCTGCTCAACGAGCTCGGCGGCGCGGCTGCGCGCAACCGGGTGTACGCCGTGCTGCTCACCACGCTCTACGACCGGCAGGTCGCGATGTACCAGTCGATCCTGGACACCGGCTCGGCGCTTGGTGTCTTCAGCCTCACCGGCGACTCGGTGGTGATCTCGCGGAACCTGGTGGCGCTGGAGGACGCCTACGGCTACCGCATCACCGCCCGCCACCCGGTGATCGGTCCCGACGAGGCGGCCGAGAACATCCTCAGCTACGCCAGGACCGTCACCGGCCACGCGCTCGAATCCGCCGCTCACTGACCCCACGACCGTCACCGGGCGATCAGTACCGCGTCCGGTGCGGACCAGCCGAGGCCGACCTCCGCGCCCGCGCGCACGCGGGTCGGCCCCTGCGCGGCGACCAGGATGGGCCGGACGTGGCCGGGCACCCGCACCGCGATGTGGGACACGCCCCCGTAGAAGCTGACGTCGGCCACGACCCCGCGCAGGATCCCGTTCTGGACGAGCCTGATCGACTCCGGCCGTACGCCGGCCAGGGCCGGGGCGCCGGCGGGGAGCCCTCCCTCGGCGGGAAGCAACCCGAGACCGGGCACCGATAGGCCGCCGCCGGCGGCGGTCCCCTCGAACAAGTTGTTGGCCCCGATGAAGTCCGCCACGAACGGCGTGCCCGGCCGCTCGTACAGCCGTACGGGCGCGTCGATCTGCTGGACCCGGCCCGACTCCAGGACGGCGATCCGGTCGGCGAGCGACATCGCCTCCTCCTGGTCGTGGGTGACCACGACGAAGGTGATGCCGACCTCGTGCTGGAGCCGCTTGAGCTCCAGCTGCATCTCGGCGCGGACCTTCTTGTCCAGCGCGGACAGCGGCTCGTCCAGCAGGAGCAGCCGGGGGCGCTTCACGATGGCCCTGGCCAGCGCGACCCGCTGCCGCTGCCCGCCCGAGAGCTGGTGGGGACGGCGGTTCGCGTGGTCGCCGAGGCCGACCGTCCCGAGCACCTCCTGAACCCGTGACCTCACCTCGCCCCGCGCCAGGCCCTCGCGCTCCAGTCCGTACGCGACGTTCCTGGCCACGCTCATGTGGGGGAACAGCGCGTAGGACTGGAACATCAGGTTGACCGGGCGGCGGTGCGCCGGGCGCGACAGCAGGTCGGCCCCGTCGAGGGTGACCGAGCCGCGGTCGGGCGACTCGAACCCGGCGAGGATGCGCAGCAGCGTGGTCTTGCCGCAGCCGCTCGGGCCGAGGAGGGCGAAGAACTCGCCCTGGCGGATGTCCAGGGTGACGTCGTCGAGGGCGACGACGTCACCGAACCTCCGGGAGACGCCCTCGATGCCCACAAGCGTCTGGGGTGCGGCGGGCGCCTCGGGAAGAGCACTCATGTCAAGGACTCCGTCAGTCGGGTCATCCGCTGGGCGACGATGATCACGGTGAAGCTCACCGCGAGCAGGATCGTCGCCAGCGCGTTGATCTCAGGGGTGACCCCGAAGCGCACCATCGAGTAGATGACGATGGGCAGCGTCGGCTCGGTCGGGGCCGCGGTGAAGAAGGCGATCACGAACTCGTCCAGGGACAGCGTGAACGCCAGCAGCGCGCCGGCGGCGATGCCGGGCGCCAGGGTCGGCAGCGTGATCCGGGTGAACGTCGTCAGCGGCGACGCGCCGAGGTCGCGGGACGCCTCCTCCAGCGAGGTGTCCGCGTGCGTCAGCCTGGTCCGCACGACGGCGGCCACGAACGCCATGCCGAACACCGTGTGGGCCAGGATGATCGAGTGAAGGCCGAGCGTCATCTTGACGGCGGCGTAGAAGACCAGCAGGCCGATGCCGACGACGATGTCGGGCAGGATCGCGGGCAGCAGGCCGAGCGCGTCCAGCAGCCGTGACCGGGTGTGGCGCGCCATCCCCACGGCCAGCAGCGTGCCGAGCACCGTCGACAGGACGGTGGACCCGACGGCGACGATCAGCGTGTTGACCAGGCCGGTCCTGATCATCTCGTCCCCCGCGAGCTCCCCGTACCACTTCAGGCTCACGCTCTCGAAGACGTACGGCGACTTGCCGGAGTTGAACGACATCACGACGAGCACGATGATCGGCGTGTAGAGGAAGACGTAGGTGGCCCAGAAGGGCACGTAGATCAGCCGGCGCCTAGGCACGACGGCCCTCCGACCCGCCGTACACGCGCGACGCCCAGGCCTGCAGGAACAGCAGGATGATCAGCACGGCGATCACCGCGAGCGCGAGCGTCGAGCCGAACGGCCAGTCTCGCGCCTTGAGGAACTGGTCCCTGATCAGGTTGCCGACCATGATCGAACGCCCGCCGCCGAGGATCTCGGGGATCACGAAGTTGCCGAGGCAGGGCACGAAGACGAAGACGCATCCGGTGAGGACTCCTGGCACGGTCAGCGGGAGCGTCACCGACAGGAACGTGCGCGCCGGGCGCGCCCCGAGGTTGGCCGACGCCTCGCGCAGCTGCGGGTCCAGCCGCTCGATCGCCGCGTACAGCGGAAGGATCATCAGAGGCAGGTAGGAGTAGAGGAGGCCGGTGACGATCGTGCCCTCGTTGTAGAGCAACTGGATCGGCTTGTCGATCAGGCCGATGCCGGTGAGGGTCTCGTTCACCAGGCCGGGCCCGCTGAGCAGGATGACCCAGGCGTAGACCCGGATCAGGAAGTTGGTCCAGAAGGGCATGACGATGGCGATCAGCGCGATCGTCTTCCATTTGCGCGGCAACTGGGCGATGACGTAGGCCGTGGGGTAGCCGATCAGCAACGCGACCAGCGTCGTCACCGCGGCGGTCCTCACCGAGCTGACGACGATGTCGAGGTAGAGCGGGTCGAACAGGCGGCTGAAGTTCTCCGGGGTCGCCTCGTAGACCACCCCGCCGAACCGGCCCCGCTGGAAGATCGTGTAACTGAGCACGAGCGCCAGCGGGACCAGCAGGAAGACGATCAGGTAGCCGAGCCCCGGACCGAGGAACGCCAGCCTGGCGCCCGCTGTCGCGAGCCGATCCCCGGCAGGAGCTGGTCGTGGCCGAAGCGGACGGCGAGGTCGTGGGCACGATGCAGCTCACGTTCATCCCGGGGTTGTCCCGCAGGGG